>NZ_JBSWYB010000004.1:0-208844 GCF_056160905.1 Leisingera sp. ABD4_442
CTCGGTGAAACGGCTCTTACGCATTCGTCTGCTCCTACATAGGTTGGGCAGACTCTACTTCATGGTGAGGGATTTTGCGGGGGGCAGGTCAACTTGTTTCGCAGGGTGCCGAGTCTTGTCTACTTCCTTTAAGTGAACAGCTTTTATGGCCTCCGCTTCATCGGAGTCTGCTTTGAAAAACTGAATGGCCGTGTCGGCAGCACTCTCTCTTTGCTTTACAATCGGCACAAAGGCGACCCGATAACGATAGGCTGGATCGCCATATTCTGCTTCCGTAAGTGTTGCCTCGAAATTGTCAATCGAGGCCTCAATGTTTTGAGGGAGATTCGATGCGCGCTTCAATGCTGCACGTTGACTAGGGTCGAAGGTCACAAATTGGAGAGCGATTGGCAAGCGCTTTTCCAAACCATATTGTATGCCAAACCACTCTTTGATAGCGTCATTGAAATTTAGGCAGGAAGCTTGGAGCTTTGCACTTAAGTAACTGTCAATGCGTGACGTTGAGCGGTGCTCGATTTCATGGCGAATTTCCAATAAAAACTCCAAATTTTTTTGAGCACCCGAGTCCACCGGTGAATTCGCATGCCTTAGGCAGGCGCCAAGTTCTAAATATTTATCAGCCCCCTCCTTTGTTTTTTGCACCTCACCACCTATGAAATGTCGATATTCAATGCCTTCGCGCTTAAACCAAGCGTGAAGCAAGTAAGTCCAAGCAATGATGCTAGTGACGATAAATATTTCACTTCGAAATGTTAGACCTGCGCCATTGAATGTGTGCACAGCGGCGATCATGGCTTCCCGAGCTTTGATTAAGAGCTCATCACCTTCTGAACTTAATCCAGTCTCAGGGTCCAGATTCGGCCAAAGGGAAAGGAACTGCTGAAGCTCTTCTTCGGAAGCGGTTACCACCAATTTGTGCTTTGTTTTGTCCCTAATTTCCTTAATACGAGCGTGATTAACTGTTCGCGTTGGTCTTGTGAAATAGGACTGAATATCCTGATCATTGTAGCGATCCGATTCAATCATCGCCTTGACGATGCTAATTTCCCACCGCTTCAATTTGTTACCACGCCTTCTCGTCACCATAAATCACAACCTTCCATAAATTAGTTTTTTGTCCAAATCTACATGCAATGACACACAATTGCAGGGCTTCATTTTGACAACTCATATCGTTACCCGAACCCCATTTTCAAAAAATACCTCCAAAGGTGCACTAAATTTACTTCGGTGGAGTAATAATGTTGTCGCTATTTCTAACAGCTACAAAATCAGGATCGTTTTTTCCAATTTCCCAAGCTTGCCGAACATGCAAGTTTCTGCTCATAATAACACTCTCCAGCAAGAGTTCCGGCTTGCCGCCACTCTTTGACATCACAGCGGGAGCCAAAAAGAACATGCCAAACTTTTCGAATTGCTCCAAAAATCCCTCCAGATTCTTTGAGCTAGCAGGCTCCATAGTATTCAAACGCGACACACATATTACTGTTTTCGACGGATCGAGAGATCCATCGCGCTCATCAATCGATTGCATAATATGGACGCGGTAGTGATGAGGATCATCCGCGCTTATCCCTCTGACAATGGAAATTCTAATTTTGTCATTTTCGTCAACGCGACCAAACTTTTCGTTCCACTCCGAAAATATAGACAAGGCCATTTCCCTACTTTCGAAAGACAGTCCAAGCAAGGGAGGTTGAGTATCTTGAGGGCCCATATGAGCATACAAAACCCCCATCCAACCAGCTTTGTCCCACAGATGAGTGTTGATAACACTGCTTACAGCTAGATCACTATGCCGACTGGGAGGCGAATACTCATGTTCATTAGGCTTGTTTTCATTGCTGACTGGTTTGGAAATCGTTTCTTCGCTACCCCCTTTGACATCCAACGGAACTACCGTGGGCAATGGTTCAACTGGTGGATATGAACGCGACACAAGGTGGGACAAATCGTTTAGAGAAGAAAGGTAATTTCCAAAAACTCGACTTTGGGCAAAATGTGAAAAACTAAAAGATACGGTTCTCTCTAGAAGACTCTCTTTTGTGATCATGTGTTCGAAAGATGCTTCTAAATCTGGGAGAGCTGCAATTGCACCCATCGCATGCGTGCAAAACTCTATCAGGTATTTTCCAAAACCTGCCACCGCCGACGCATCCAACAATGAAGCTCCCTTAGGCCAAGCAAGGTTAAGCGTCATTGACACTGGATCAAATTCAAACTCAGGCTCAGAAAGGCCATCTCTTATTCCCACACGAACCTTTAAATTTTCAACTTTTGGCCAAACTCTATTCGAAAATGCCGTAGCAAAGAAACTCTCAATCGCAGTCACACACGCCTCGCAAAGAACGATATCCTCTACGGAATCGCCGCCGCTAATTTCCACCTGAACTCCAATTATTGACGTCAAAGTCAAAAACTCCTGACTTTGATTGACAACAGGAGTTCTTGGAAGGTTAGAGCTAGCAGGCTGTGATGCAGCAGCATTGACCATGTTTGCCAACTCTGAAACATCCGCCCCCTCTGGAATTAAGCCATGCTCATCCAACTCAGTCGCACGGCCTAGGCGGTACATAAGAATTATTTGAGAGCTAAATAATCCCAACGCTTCAAGCATGTCGGGTACATCTGCAAGTAAGAAAAGAGACTCACCTTCAACACCAGCAATGAAACATGAGGTCAATGCGTCTAACTCTTGAATCTTTTCGTCAAGGCGCAGTTTGCTCGCTTCATCTAGTGGAAGTGAGTGTTGCAACCCCCGCATCCAGAAAACACACAACAACAGGTCAGAGACACGCCCCATCTGCAAAGAGAGAAGAGCCAACAGGGAAACGGTTGGTATCGTTTCGATTTTTGTTTCGGCATCTTCAGCAGAGATCGCATTAGCTTGTACTAGTGCCGCAAGGCAAGCTGCCCGAGCGGCCCAAAGCAAACCTGCACCACGGTATGCTACTGCCAAGCAATATAGCGTCTCAAACTGCTCTTCCTTGTACTCGTCTTTCATGAAACAGATAGACGCTTTCCCTAGCCAGCTAACAGCTTCGATAGGCAATTCGTGATCCAGTTTTTGACTGCCCCTACGTAGATAAATCTCACCTGCCTTCCCTTCTTTTTGCCGTTGCCCCATGAATTCAGCCAGATTTTCAGCTAAATCATCCAGAGCCACGCTCTCGGGAACCAGCGAGGACATTGCATCAACAACTTGGTCAACTAATTCGGCAGGGAACTCCCCGAGCCCCTCTGCTCGATCAATGATCCCTGACAAATCCCCCCAAACTTCATCCAAAGCTTGCTCGTTGCCCTTAACATCTGTTTCGGTCAACCTGCTGATCACCAAAAGTGTCTCCGCATATAGGGCGTTATTTGGACGGGATTTATCGTGACTCAGATCAGATAGTTTTTGCCTCATGCGCTTTCTTCTAGCATCTAAGCATAGATGATCAGAAGTCTCCCATCCTTGAAAAACGCGTGCTGCCAACACCTGCAGAAGGTTGCAAAGTTTTGAAATATTCGCCGCGTGATCAAATTTTAAAGCAGTTTCTTCTATATCCTCGTACGTTTCGTTTATTGGCTCGATATCATCGTGCCACCAAAGCATTGTCCATGCATACTCATACTTTGCTCTAAGTATCTGATCGTGAGATCCGTTTTTTTTGCAACATCGATTGCGCGCCTAAACCGTCCCTCAGTTTCGAATCGTGGGCGTTCTAACTCTCGCGACAACCTCGCAGCTTCGTAGGCATCCGATACAAGTTGGGTTTGATCACTTTGTTCGCTGCCCAACCGCAGTATGCGCTCCTCGATCTCTTCCAACTCTTGATTGCGACCGTGATCGCGCGGCCCGAAAATGAGCTTACTTGGATCATGGCTACCAGCCCGAAGATCATTGAACGCGAGATCTTCAAAACCGTTATCAATAGTCTTCTCGATGATCCATTCACGATCCAAGATGGTGACGGGGACGCCGTATTTTTCGGTTAGCGCTCGCTCTTCGTCATGACATTTGTTCGCTTTCACAGGTCGACTAGTCAGAAAGTAGATGCGATCGTATTTGCGACCCGTTTCAATAATGCCCTTTACATCACTGCGAACTTTTGGAGCCCATTTCTCTTTAGTACTTACAGCAAAACCCCAGCGCTCCTTTCCCGCGTTGGCTTCTCCAACGAACCAACGTAGAGCGATTTCATCGGATACGGCATAGGTCTCAGTATCAACCTTTCCGTCTCCACCACCTTCAGGACCTGTTTGTGTTCTCAGATTGGGACACAAAACTCTTTCGCAAAGATGGCGGCAAAAAATCTCAAAATCTTTGTGCTGATTCCGTTCAGTCAGCGTATCCAAGAAGTGACTGAACTCTGATCGACTAAGTGAATAGGCACCAACCTTGGAGCTATCAGAATACAAGTACGGCCGCTTTGCTCTCATTATTTCTGACGGCTTAGGAAAATCACTCATTGTCACCTCCTGTTATTAAGGAGAGACTATCTTCAAAACAGGAACATTCCAAGAACTTAGAAGCATTTTTCCCCATGAGAATCCTCCCTGCAAACTCAATGTTCACTGCTGGTTGCCTGCGAGATGCTATTTCATTGGTTGAGCAAGCTAGTGGCAGCTCTCCTGTTGTGGAATGTTGCCTTGAGATCGTTGTAAGTAAAGAGTTTTTTGCAACCTTCAACGGTAGAATACTAAGTGTTTCTTCTGGGCTGGTTGAGAGGCTTGATGACTGGAAAAAATTGGTTTCTGGCGAATACAATCTACGCTTCGCGTACACATGGCTTTTCCTGCACGAGCTATCGCACTGCACTCTTCGCCACTTTGGTTTGGCGGATGTGACTTGCCTTGTCCGACGCGCATCGCACACCCCCAATCCAATGGTACTCTTACCACCAGAACTGCGCGCGCTTGCCCCCCTATGCTTAGAGATGCAAGCGGATCATGAAGCGTCGGAAATGTGTCTGGGGGCTTACTCGAAGGAAGGGTGGCAGGAGCTGCGCCAAACTGTCTTAGCAGTTTCAAGCATAATGGTTCTCATCGAACTTGAAGATACCAAGAATTGCGCTGAAGGGCGAACGCACCCCAAGGCTGCGACACGGATTTTCCAACTCCTAGCGCATCTAGCAGAGATGCCTTTGATCCAAGCACAAGTTCAACAGGATAACTCGCTCATACCGTCAGAGGACGAACTTCAGGCCTTTGCCCGTGACGTGACTATCCCCTGCTTCTTTGACGCGATCCAACTGGCACAGGCCGCTAGGGCAGTATCCATCGCAAACGACCTCGGCAGTCCAGAGGATTTCTTCAAGGATTTGGAGATAGTCAAACTGGGCGATCCATCCCGATACGACGAACTCAAAACCGAAGGCGCTCGAGAGTGGGCAAAGCTATGGCCGTGTAATGAAGCGCTCAAACCAATCTTGGGCGTTCATTTTATGACTTGAACCCTAACGCGATGCAGCTCGCATCTGTTGCCTGCGACCCAAGCGATGAGGCCTTTTACTTCCACGGGTATGTTTCCTGTTGGCGCTGTGACCAATACAAACTCGTGCAGTCCTTCATCATGACTTTCTGTTAGCGGATCAAGCTGTCCTCCACTCAATCGCGGCAAGTGGTTTGCGCTTCCTTGGATCGGCGCACTGGCTTCACCATCTGGGCCAAGGGGAATGTTGTGCCATTGCCCTCGCACGCCCTGCAAAGCGATCACGAACCCCTCTTCCTCGCTCTCCACCTCAAAGCAAAACCGCTCGCCTAACCGTATGGTCGTGTCGACTGACTTCAACTGACTTTCCCGTTCAAGAATGCCCATGACCAGAGGAACCTGAACAAGCCTGAATTTGTCGGTTCTGGCGCGTTTATTGAGGATCGCCTGCCAACGTTGTTCTGTAGTTTCTGGGAAGACTTCAGCCGCAAGGCGGTGTGCTAACTCGAAGTGATTATCTACCAGCCATTGGTGGATCAGCGTAGCATAGGTTGCCGCTATCTCCCCTCTTCGCATGTTGCGCACGTAATCCTGCCCCCGCGCTACAGGATGGCCAATAGCGTCATCCATAAGCAGTTCTGGCGTCTTGGTGGGATCAAGTTCGGACAGTGCTTTGAGCACGGGATACAGCTTTGCCTTGTCGGCCTTATTCTTTGGATCAAATGACACTTGCTAGTGCAAACACCAAGCAATACCAAAACCACTCATTGCGTACCTTCAGTGAGTGCCGACGGGTTTTCACATTTTATAGCTGCGCAGAGCAATTCAAAATCAATTTTTTGTTCTGCACCTCCACCAAAAAAGGCTGTTGCTTGAATCAAAAAACCACCTACAGCACTTAGCGAAGCGAGAATAGCAAACACTCCGACCCAGAAACCGAAAGTTCTAATCTCACTTGGTATCGAAGCTTCTAACTTGAGACGTTCACCTCGCCAATAAAGGTTGTTGTTACTGTCTAAAGACATCTGGTGAGATTCACCGTCAAATGGGCGATGCCCATCAGGCAATCGATATGGATCACTTTGGGACATTTTTCATGGCTCTAATAAGTGTATCAATTTTTTCTTCAATTCTATTTACATCCTGTTTTCTCGCCATCTCTGTTTGGACGGTGTGCATAGTAGCGTCCAATTCAGATGTTGCAAAAACATTTGACGTCAACCTCGGAAGGACTGATTTCTCTAATACTTTTTTCACATACTCCTCTACATTCTCCATGCGCCTATTATAACGACCAACATCTGATTTATGGCGATGGTATTCATCTATAAATTTTGAGATAGAATTTGCATCTATTTTAATACAATCAGTCACACTACCATCTACATGATCTTCTGTCAATTCATCAAACTTTGTTCGCAATTCTTTGCCTAGCAGCTCATCAAGAGTAAATGCTGCAACAATTATCTGATTTCTGATCGTCGCGTAAGTTTCCGTAAAAACAGAATGCCGAATTGCATCGAAAAGAGTGGATGCAGCAAGTCTTCCGCCAATCTCAGCATTCTTGTCCAAAAGGTTCTTTATTCGTGATTGAATTACTGGATTTTTGTAAAAGGCGCAGGCCGCGTACTCGACTTCCACACGCAACACTTCACTTTCAATATCTAAAACTTTGCTCCGTAATGGATCTGTCAACCACCTAACTGCGAGTAGAAGATTATCTACTTCAAGTTCTCGCGCATCCACCTTAATTGCAATATTTTGCATTAAATCCAGTCCACTTTCTTGGCTTATCAAAGAGCCTCTACCGAAATCGCAGAAGTAGCACCGCTATGTGCTTAGCATCAAGCCCATCTGGCAACCTCGCCCGACCTTTTGACAATCTGTTGCCTGTGGGCGTCCTTCATTTAGAAAAAATGTGGCCCCCAATCACGGTTTAGCCTTCAGCTCAGGATAGAGCTTTGCCTTGTCGGTCTTATTCTTTGGATCAAATAACATGTTTTTTCCATACACCCGTATTCCCCCTCTGAACACCCGAGATAGGCACAGCCCCAAAGTGCTACTCACAGGGTAAGCGCATGGGATAACAGGAATATTTTCCTTGCGTGATCGTAGGAGGATGTGTTTCAATGTTCCATATTTGTTCCACACGTGCGCTGCCGAACATCTGGCGACGTGAGACACACATTTTCCAAAAACCTATTTAAAGAAAGGAGTGCGCGCATGACCTGTCCGCCCGAACCATTTGATATGCCTACCCGCCCCAGCCTCTCCGTTGACTGGGAGGTTTACGCAGCCATGCTTGATACGAGCGATATGCCGTTGGATCAGCAAAAGGAGCTGATCGAAACCCTGTGGTCGATTGTCGTGATGTTTGTCGATCTCGGCTATGACCTGAAACCCACCACGCAAAACTGTGGAGAAGATCAGGAAGCATTGGATCAGGATTCTGCTGATTTGGTATCCTTGCTGAACAGAGAATGGGCACAGACCCGTTCAGAAGAGGAGAACCAATGGCAGGAGTAAGCAAAACAAGACCAAACAAAGCAGTGATCTACTGCCGCGTTTCTGGGGCAAAGCAGGTGCGCGAAGGCGATGGCCTCGCGTCTCAAGAAAACCGTTGCCGCGAATACGCCACCTACAAAGATTATGACGTGGTGGAAGTGTTCAAGGATGACATGTCGGGCAAATTTGAACGCCGCCCTGCCATGGACAGGATGTTAGCGTTTCTGCGCCTGCACCCCAAAGGCAATGTTGTTGTCATCATCGACGATATCAGCCGCTTTGCCCGCAATGTGCAGGCACATATCGCTTTGCGCGAAACATTGAGCGATGCAGGCGGCGTCTTGGAAAGCCCGTCGATTGAATTTGGCGAGGACAGTGACTCGCGCCTTGTCGAGCACATGCTGGCCTCTGTTGCACAGCATCAGCGCGAGAAGAATGCAGAGCAGACCTCCAACCGCATGAAAGGTCGGATGATGAACGGCTATTCCGTCTTCGCTGCACCCGTTGGCTACACATACAAAAAGACAAAGGCGCACGGGAGACTGCTCACCCGAGATGAGCCTGTTGCCTCCATCGTGAAAGAAGCTTTGGAAGGTTATGCCTCTGGTCGGTTCTCTGGGCAGGCAGACATCAAGCGATTTTTGGAAAGCCAGCCTGAGTTCCCAAAAGACCTGCCGAACGGCCTGATCCGTCAACAGAAGGTAACGAATATCCTCAACCGTGTGATCTATGCAGGATACATTGAGCATGAACCATGGGGTATCACGCGCCGCAAAGGCCATCATGAAGCTTTGATCTCTTTGCAGACTTACGAGATCATCCAAGAGCGAAGAAACGGCAAAGGCATCGCGGCCAAGCGGCCTGATATCAATGAAGACTTCCCTCTGCGTGGATCTGTTGTCTGCGCTTGCTGTGACAAGCCAATGACGGCGTATTTTGCACGCAGCGCCACAGGTAAACGCTACCCCTACTACAACTGCCAGACCCGCGATTGCTCAGAATACCGCAAAGGTATCCGCGCTGAGAAGATCGACACGGGGTTTGAGGCGATCCTGCGTGCCATGGCACCCACAGAGAAAATGCTCTCTATGGCAACCTCGATGCTTCACGATGCGTTAGGGCAAAGCAAGGAACAGGTAGCACAGGCTAAATCTGCGCTTAAACGCCAGATCAAGGAGCTGGATAAGCAGCAAGATGCTTTGGTTGAGCGTTTGGTTGAAACCTCGAATCCAAAGGTCATTACCGCGCTCGAAACTAAGGTCGCCAAACTGGAAAACGACAAGCTCCTGCTGAACGACAAACTGTCTCAGGAGACACAATCGGTTTTCCCCCTAGGTGAAATTATCGAACTCTTGAGAGATTTCCTGTCAAACCCTTGGAATATTTACGAAAAGGGTTCGCTCTTGGTACGCAAAACCATCCTGAAAGCAGCCTTCAAAGCACCATTAGCGTACGACCGTAAAAACGGTTATCGAACTCCGCAAGTATCTGAAATTTTTGAGTTTTTGGGGATATTCACATCAAAATGTGAAATGGTGCGGTCGAGAAGACTCGAACTTCCACTCCGGTTAAGGAACAGCGACCTCAACGCTGCGCGTCTACCAATTCCGCCACGACCGCACTGTCTTAGGCTTGGTGTAGCGGCGTATAGACCAGCCTGCCGGGGATGTGAAGCTGAAAAATGCTGGTGAGAGACAGAATATTTTCCGGCGGCAAACCGGTCGGCACAGGTCAGGCTGACAGGCGGGATTCACACCGGAAGACAAGCATGATTCACGCTGGTATCAGCAATGATGGCTGGCTGACGCGAAACCTGATGCAAAGCGGGAAACGAACCTTTTGAACGGTTCACCCTGGGATCGCGCACCGCATGGGATGGGCTCAGATGCCGCATTCCAAGGCCTGCAAGTTCACAATCTGAGAAAAGCACTCGCCACGCCCACGGTCTCCGTTGCAGACGGCGCAATAATATATTTAAATCACCACCTCATCCCAAATGTTGTGCGATCCCTGCCAAAACTGGCATTGAAACTTGCTAAATAATATATTATTCAAATGCCAGTCCAAAATTTTCAGGAACCTTCGATGGCCCGGAACTGCGCACCTTTGATCAACGGCACCTGGCAACAGCCAGAGGGCCGTGACGTTAGAAACAATCTGTGCCCGTCTACAGGTGAACCCATAGGAACCGTCGTCTGCGCCACTTCCGACGATGCGCGATTGGCAGCCGGCGCAGCGGCTGAGGCTTTCCCTGTCTGGTCCGCCCTGCCGCCGGACCAGCGGGCACGGTTTCTGGGCGGCATTGCGCAGCGGTTGCAGGACGTGCACGAGGACATCTCCTCCCTGATCACAACCGAACAGGGTAAGCCGCTGGCTGAGGCGCGGATGGAGATGGACGGGGTGGTTGAGATGTTTGAGCATTTCGCCTCTGTCGCTGAGACCATGCCGTTCCGGTATGAGCGCCCCGGCAAAAACACCAGCCGCACCATCGATATGATCCCGACCGGGCCGGTGATCATCATTACGACCTGGAATTTTCCCGTGGAGACTGCCGCGGTGCATCTGGCTCCTGCGCTGGCTGCAGGCTGTACGGCGGTTGTGATCGCCAACAACTCCACCCCGGCCTCCGTCGCCCGGCTCGTTGGAATCATGCAAGAGGCCGGCCTGCCGCCGGGTACAGTGAACCTGCTGATGGGGTCGTCGGCGATGCTGTCGGAGACACTGATCAAACACCCGGCCACCCGGCATCTGTCTTACACCGGCTCGGTCCGGGTGGGGCGCCAGCTGGCGGCGCAATGCGGCGCCGAGATCATGCGCTGCACGCTGGAGCTGGGCGGCAACGCACCCGCTATCGTGCTGCCTGGCACGGATGTGGAGGCGGCAGCCAAGGCACTGATTTCCAAACGCTTCTGGAATGCGGGCCAGGTCTGCACCGCCCCCAACCGGATCTTTGTGAACCGGGCCCAGCATGACGCCTTTGCCGCGGCCGCAGGCAACTATGCGCGCAATCTGGTGCTGGGCAACGGGCTGGAAGACGGCACCACCATGGGGCCGCTGGCGACCACGGAGCGGGTCGCGTCGATGCAGCGCATTGCCGGGGATGCGGTGGCAAAGGGGGCCGAGGTTATCGTCGACGATCCAGTGGCACAGAACGCCGGCAACTGGGTCACGCCCAAGGTCTTTGCCAATGTGCCCTGGGACGCCTTGGGCCTGCGCGAGGAGATCTTTGGCCCGATTGCCTGCATCACCCCCTATGACGACCTGGAAGCAGTAATTGCCGAGGCCAACAATTGCGAGCTGGCGCTGTCCGGCTATGTCTATGGCCCCGACCAAGGCGAGGCCGAAGCCGTAGCTGCCCGGCTGCAGGTTGGCAGCGTCGCTGTCAATCAGCTGACGACTGCCTATATCGACGTGCCATTTGGCGGCATCAAGCAAAGCGGGCTGGGCTGCGTCGGCGGCGAGGCGGCGGTGCAGGAGTATCTCTTCCCCCGGCTGACAGCGGCTGCGCAATAGGCCGGATACTCCCCCGACTGGAAAGGGCGCCCAAACGGGCGCCCTCTTTTTTCGCCTAGCGCTGGGAACTGAACAACTGAACCGCCCGGCTGATAGGGCGGGCAGCACCCGGCCCTCCCGTTTTGCCATAGGCAAACCTGCGGTTTGACGGGAGGCTGCTCCGCCCCCACCCAGGGTCGGGCAAGCCCTCTGCAAATTAACCGGCACAGCTGAGCACTCTAGCGCTGGGAGGTCTCCCAATTCGGATCGCTGTAATAGGGCAGGTTCGATGGCGGCAGCGGGTCCTTGCCGGCGATCATGTCGGCGGCCTTCTCGCCAATCATCATCGACGGACAGTTGAGGTTGGCCGAGGGGATGATGGGCATCACCGAGGCATCCGCCACCCGCAGGCCCTCGACGCCATGCACCCGGCATTCCGGGTCGACCACCGCCATTGGATCGCCGCCCATCTTGCAGGTGCCGCAGGGGTGATACGAGGAATGACAGGTTTCGCGCAGCCAGGCTTCCAGGTCCGCATCGCTTTCGACTTTTGAGCCGGGGAAGATCTCCTTGCCGGTAAAGGCCGTCAGCGACGGCTGCTGCACCAGTTCCCGGCTGAGGCGGAAACCGGCCTTCAGCTCCTCCACGTCCTCCGGGTGCTCAAGCAGGTTGAACCGGATCCGCGGCGCGGCGAAAGGATCGTTTGACGCCAGCCGCACATAGCCACGGCTTTGCGGGCGCTGGTTGGCGAATTGCAACTGGAAGGCGTGTTCCTTGACGAAATCTGCCGACCCCTCGGCCACCGCGATCTGGAACAGGGCAATCTGCAGGTTGGGGAAGCGCACGCCTGCCTTGGTGCGCACAAAACCGACCGCGTCGAAATGGTTGTTGGCCAGCAGCCCCTTGCGGGTCAGCAGCCAGTCCAGCACGCCCTTGGCCTGCGAGAACAGGTTCAAGTGCTTGTAGAGCGTTACCGGCTGGGTGCAAGCCACCTGCAGCGAGGTCAGCGGGTGGTCCATCAGGTTTTCGCCTACACCCGGAAGGTCGTGCAGCACCTCAATCCCCTGCTCGCGCAGCTGCGCCGCCGGTCCGATGCCGGAGTGCATCAGGATCATCGGGCTGTTGAAGGCGCCCGCCGACAGGATCACCTCGCGGTTGGCCTTGACCGTCACCTCCTGGCCGTTCTGCACCATCCGCAGGCCTGTGGCCTTGCGCCCCTCCATCATGATGTTGCGCACGTGGCAGCCCGTTTCGATAGTCAGGTTGGCCGGCGGGTTGCGCAGGTAGCATTGCGCGGTGGAGGAGCGGCGGCCATCGGCTACGTTCTTGGGCAACAGCCCAAAGCCATCCTGCTGGCCGCCGTTCACATCATCGGTGCGCAGGTATCCCGCCTCGCTGCCTGCTTGCAGGAAGGCCTGGGTCAGCGGATTGTCCGCCCCCATCGTCGAAGCGCGGATCCTGCCCTTGCCCCCTCGGTAATCGCTGGCGCCATCCACCCGGGTTTCCAGCCGTTTGAAGTAAGGCAGCACATCGGCATAGGACCAGCCGCGCGCGCCCGCCTCGGCCCAGCCCTCGTAATCCATCGGGTGGCCGCGCAGGTACAGCTGGCCGTTGATCGAACTTGAGCCGCCCAGAACCTTGCCGCGCGGCTGCACCAGCACCCGGTTGTTCAGGTAAGGCTCCGGCTCGGTCTGGTAATTCCAGTTGTATTTCGGGGCATTGTAGGCATAGCGCATCGCCGCCGGGACATGGAACAAGGGGCTGCTGTCCCTTGGCCCCGCCTCCAGCAGCAGGACAGAGACCGAGGGGTCTTCCGCAAGGCGTGCAGCAATGATGGCGCCAGCACTGCCGGCTCCCACCACGACATAGTCGCAGGTCTTCATCTGTTGTCTTCCCTGTTGAGGGCTTTGTCAGCCCTTGGTCGCTTTCGCGGCGGCGCTGCCCGCAGCCGGGCCCGCCTCCACCGCTTGGCTCAGCTCGTGCTTGGCACGCACTGTTGCGTGATCGATATGGCGGGTCATCAGCACCACCGCCTTTTCCACATTGGCCACCCGGACCGCATCCAGGATCGCCTCATGCTCGAAGTTATGCTTGCCGACCATGCCGCCGTGATCGACCACCCGGAACTGGGTGATGCGGGCGATGCCGTCATACTGGTCGCCAATGATCGCCAGCGAGCGCTTCATGATCGAGGGTTCCAGCAGCGCCAGATGGAACTGGCGGTTCAGTTCCACCTTTTCCCAAAGGTCGGTGGAGCGCTCGTCCTCTTCGATCAGCGCCTGGCAGGCGGCGATGGTTTCATCGGTATGGCGCGGCACCGCATCGGCCAGCACAATGGGTTCCAGCGCGCCGCGGATTTGGTTCATCTCGATCAGCTCGCGCTCATTCATCTTGGCGATGATCGGGCTGCGGCGGGGGCGCAGCTCCACCAGGCTTTCGGCCGCCAGCATCCGGATCGCTTCGCGCAGCGGCACAATGGAGATGTCCATCTCCTTGGCCAGCGGCATGATCTTCAGCTCCTCGCCGGCTTTCAGCTCACCCGCGATGATCTGCTGTTTCAGAACCTCATAGATCGCCTTGGGGCCATCACCGTAGTTGAGGATGTTCTTCATTCTGAAACCTCCCAAAGCCCGGATCCGGGCAGGACTGCTGCACGGACGGCGGCAGAAACAGCACGCTCTGCCCCCTTATGCCCGTAGGACATCGAAAAGCCTGGTGCAAGACGCTCGCTCATCCGGCCTCCAGCACTTTGGACAGGAACTGCTGCAGCCGCGCGTTCTGCGGGTTGTCGAACAGCTGCCCCGGCGCGCCCTGCTCGACCATGCGGCCGCCGTCAAAGAAGCACACCCGGTCAGACACTTCCTTGGCAAATCCCATCTGATGGGTGACCAGCAGGATGGTATAACGCCCCGATTTGGCCAGATCACGGATCACTTCCAGCACCTCGCCGACCATTTCCGGGTCCAGCGCCGAGGTCGGCTCGTCGAACAGCAGCACCTCGGGGTGCATTGCCAGGGTGCGGGCTATTGCCACCCGCTGCTGCTGGCCGCCCGACAGCTGGCTGGGATAGTGGCCCGCCTTGTCGGCCAGCCCGACCATGGTCAAAAGGCGCATCGCCTCCTCAGTGGCCTCGGCCTTTGATTGGCCCAGCGTATGCACCGGCGCCTCGATGCAGTTTTCCAGCGCCGTCATATGCGGGAACAGGTTGAAGTTCTGGAACACCATGCCGATTTTCGAGCGGATCCGGCGCACATGCGCGGTGCTGGCATCGACCAGCGTGCCGTTCTTCTGCATCCGGTTCAGCGGCTCGCCGTCCACATACATGGTGCCGCCCTGGATGCCCTCCAGCGTCATCAGAACCCGCAGCACCGTGGTCTTGCCCGAGCCGGAGGGCCCGATGATCGAGACCACCTCGCCCTTGCCGACGCTGAAATCGAGATCTTTCAGAACCTGCAGCGCGCCATAGGCTTTCAGCACCTTGTCGAATTGGATCATGGGATGGGTCAATGCAGGATGCTCCTCTTGACGTAGTTCTCCACCAGGCGGATCAGGAAGGCGGCGATCAGGCTCATCACCAGGAAGAAGATCCCGGCAATGGTGACGGCTTCGGTAAAGCGGTAGTATTCCGCGCCGATCAGCTTGGAGATTTGCATGATTTCCGCCACGGCCACAAAGGACAAGAGCGGCGTTTCCTTGAAGATCGCCACCAGGTAATTGCCCAGCGCCGGCACAATGGGGGGCAGCGATTGCGGGATGATCACATCCCGGAAGGTGCGGTAGGTCGACAGGTTAAGCGCAATGCAAGCCTCCCACTGGCCCTTGGGCACCGCCTGGAACCCGGCCCGGTAGACCTCAGCACACAGGGCAGAATTGTAGATGCCGATGGCCAGAATGCCCGTGGTCAGCGGCGGCAGTGTGATGCCGAAGTCTGGCAGCAGGAAGAACATGAAGAATATCTGCACCAACAGGGGCGTTGCCCGGATGAACTCGATGAACTCAGTGGCCGGCCTGCTGATCCAGGGCGAGCGGTGCGTCTTCAGCAGCATCAGGATCAGCCCGCCGATCAGCGCCAGCCCAAAGCTCGCGACCGTGGCCCAGACAGTGACGCCTGCGGCTTCCCACATTTTGGGCAGCACCACGTCGAATGTGAAATCCCATCTCCAGTCCATGGCTCAGACCCTCTTGCTCAGATGGCGGGAGAAGCGCTCTTCCAATGCGTCGCCGCCAAAGCGCACGAACTGGGCAAAGCAGTAGTAAAGCATCAGCGTGATCGCGAAGATCTCCACGGTGCGGAAATGCAGCTGGTTCTGCTGCACGCTGGCATAGGTGATGTCGACCAGGGTAACGGCAGAGACCAGCGCCGTGGCCTTGATCAGCTCAATGGTGAGGTTGACCATGCCGGGGATCATAATGGCGATGGCCTGCGGCAGGATGATCCGCACCATCCGGTTCCAGGGCGAGATATTGAGGGCAATCGTCGCCTCGGTCTGACCCTTTGGCACTGCACCGATGGCGCCGCGGGCGATCTCTGCACCATAGGCACCGAAGTTCAACCCGATGCCGAGCACACCTGCCAGAACCGGCGACATGGTAAGGCCGAATTCGGGCATCACAAAGAACAGCCAGAACAGGATCACCAGCAGCGAGGTGCCGCGGAAGATCTCGATATAGCCAACCGCCAGCCACAGCACCGCACCCGAAGCCTTGGCCCGGGCAACACCGGCAATCAGCGACATGGCCATGAAGACAAGCCAGGACAGCACCGAGATTTGAACCGTCACCACCGCGCCTTTCAGGATCGCGGGCAGAAACATCTTCAGCTCGGCAAAGGTCGCCACCGACAGGCCCGCCAAAAAGGCAGCCAAGCCAATGACAATGGCAATTCTTGGTACCATCCGGCCCTCCCCATCCGTCATGCCTCCCCCGGGTCCGGAGCCGGAGGAGACTGTTGGTTTCAGCTGCCGCAGAGTTCGGCAGTGGCGCTGATCGGCAGTTCGTCGGCAGTCATGCCGTGTTCCTGCAAGAGCGCGATATGCGCGTCGGAGCCGATGAACTTGGTCAGCTCGGCATTGAAGGCTGCGACGAAGTCAGCATCCGCCGGGCGGAAGGCAAAGGCGCCGTGCGAAACCGCTGCCTGGCCTGCCACCTCGGCAAAGGGCGCGGTGGATTCGATCGGCGCATCCGGCAGGCTTTCGATGATCTGACGCACGCCGGGGGCCGAGACCGCCCAGGCATCAATGCGGCCCGCGCGCAGGGCAGCCACCCCGGTCGGGTTGTCGGGCAGCTGCGAGATGCTGGTGTCGGTCAAACCGACGGCCTCGGCATAGCCTTTCTGGGCAGAGCCCGATACCACGCCGATCTTCAGCCCCTGTTCGGCCACGGATTCATAGTTGGTGACGCCCTTTGGGTTGCCCTTGGCCACCACCATCGCCTGCTGGATGCCGAAGGTCGGCTCAGAGAATTGCACCTCTGCGCAGCGCTTGGGGGTGACGAACATGCCGGCAGCCACGACGTCGAAACGGTCGGCCTTGACGCCGGGGATCAATGCGCCCCAGTCGGTGGACTTGGCCTCGGCGATCTTGCCGCCCATGGCGTCCAGAACCGCGCGCAGGGTTTCGACGTCAGTGCCGGTAAGATTGCCGCTGTCGTCCTGGTAAGCATAGGGTTTGAAGTTGTAGAAGGCGACGCGCAGCCCCTCACCCTTGGCGCGGTCCATCAGGCTGCCGGCTTGGGCCGCCATCGCGGGCAGCATTGCCACGCTTGCCGCCAGGGCGCCTTTCAGCACGGTTCTGCGGATCTTGTTGAATGTCATGTTTTTTCTCCCTGTATTATTGTGTTGTCAGTCCGGTGTTCCGCGGAGCAGCCGGCCATAGCCCGGCACCCCTCCCGGCACCCCCAGCGAGGCCAGGACATCCCAGGCCATTGCCTGGTTGCTGGACACCGCGGGAATGCCGGTCACTGTCTCAATCCGCTCCAATACCCCCAGCGACTGGAAATCCGTGCAGGAGACAAAAGTAGCCTCTGCCCCGTCGCCGCCCAGCCGGGCGGCAGCTTCGAGGATGGCTTCAGGCCGGACCCGGCTGATGTCCGCGGAGGCAGTGATGCCGAAGTCGAACCTGCGGTTGATGGAAAAACCCGCCGCCTCGAACTGCGCCGCCATGCGGGCCGCGATTTCCGGCTCGTACGGCGTCACCAGGTTGATGCGGCCTGCGCCCAGGTGGCGCAGCGCGCCTGCGGCGGCCTCCACCGGGTTCACCAGCAGCGCACCGGGCCGCACAGTTTGGATGGCATCGCGGATCACGTCCGGACCAATGGCAAGGGTGCCGGATGTGCAGCCAAAGATGACCGCATCCAGCGCCACCTCCGGGTTCAGCAGCTGCGCGGCCTCCGCCAGCTGCGGCGCCATCTTGGCCAGCTGCTCCACGGTGCAATCGCCGGCAAAGGCAATGCGGGTGGTGAAGGTCAGCACGTTCCGAGGCAGAAGCAGCCCCAGGTCGCGTTCGATCACCTGATCATTGGCCAGCGCCAGCACGCCCACCCGGAACGGGCCGGGGCTTTCGCCCAGCACGGTTTCGGTCAGCGGGATCTGGTCTTGCGTCGTCATCGTCCGGCCTTGGGCAGTGAGGGAACGGGAGCCGGGGAGGCCCCCTTCCGGGTTAGCCTTTGCAAAGATCGGCAGTGCTGCGCGAGGGCAGCTCGCTGGGTTGCAAACCATGCGCCTCCATGATCTTCAGATGTTCCGGCGTGCCGATGAACGCGGCCAGCTTGGCGTTGAACGCCGCGACAAAATCCGCCTCATCCGGGCGCACCGCATAGGCGCCATGCGGACTGGCTGGCTTGCCATCCACCTCGGCAAAGGGCTGCAGCATTTCAAACGCACCGTCTTCATTGCCGGCCACCGCCAGCCGCGCCCCTGGCGCATCAATGGCAAAGGCATCGGCCCGGCCGGCGCGCACCGCTGCCAGCCCGGTCGGCGTATCCGGCACCTGCATGATGCTGGCTTCCTCCACGCCGACGCTCTTGGCCCAATCGACCTGAGCAGTGCCGGAGATCGCCGCCATGGTCACGCCCGCCTCGCGCACGCTTTCATATGCGGACAGACCCGCAGGGTTGCCGCTTTTCACCACCAGCGCCTGCTGAATGCCGAAGGTAGGTTCGGAAAAGGCGACTTCGTTGCAGCGCTTGGGCGTCACGAACATCGCTGCCGCCACGATATCAAACCGGCCCGCCTTCAGCCCCGGGATCAGGTTGCCCCATTCGGTCGAGGTTTCCGAAGCAATGCTCAGACCCATTTCGCCCAGAATATGGCGCAGGATTTCCACCTGCTCGCCGATCACCTTGCCGTCGCCATCGACATAGGCAAAGGGGGCAAAGTTGTAATAGGCGACCCGCAGGCCATCCGCTTTGCCGCGCTCTTCCAGCGTTTCGGCCATGCCCAGCGCGGGCACCCCGGCCAATGCAGCTGCCGCCACTGTCTTGAGCAATGTCCGGCGCAATCTGTTGAGTTTCATGTTGTCCTCCCTTGGTGCGGCACCGCGGATTTCCCCGCGGCGCCCATGGTTCACTTCCTCATCAGGCTTCGATGACCGGGATCTCCCATTCGGCAACCGGTGCCGACAGCAGGTCCGGCTCGCCTTCCGTCACCGCCCAGTTGTCCTCAGCGTTGATGAAGCCCAGCTCATTCGAGAAGTTGGGGTTGCAGGCAAAGACATTGCCAACCTCGAACTGGATGTCCTCAAACGCTGCCAGCGACGGGTATTCGGTGGTCTCGATGCCGACACCGTGGCCGACCCGGCCCACGCCCATGGTCTTGAGGCCCCGTTCAGCCAGGTATTTGTCGACCACCTCGATCACATGTGCAGGGGTATTGCCCGCGGTCAGCTGCATGTTGCAGTCATGGCGCAGCTGCATGGCCCAGGTGTAAAACTCGCTCAGCGCATCCGAGGGTTTGCCGATGGAGGCGGTCCGGGCCAGGTCGGACCAATAGCCCTTGTAGCTGACACCGACGTCAAACCCGAGGGTCTCGCCCTTCTGGATCACCCGGTCGGTCGGCAGCAGCACGATGCCCTTTTCATTGGCCCCCGACAGCACGCACAGAAGCGAGATCTTCTCGGCACCGTTGGCTATCAGGTTCTGGCGCAGGATCTGGGCAACCTCGTTTTCGGTCATGCCCGCGCGCACCTCCTGGAAGGTCTTCTTCTGCGCTTCGGCGGAGATGATCGAGGCGCGGCGCAGGTATTCAATTTCCTGCGGCGACTTCACGTTGCGCACCTTCAGGATAATGTCGGCGGCATCGATGAAATCCGCCTCGGGCAGGCCTTTCATCACTTCCTGCAGGCCCAGGTAGGAAATGCCCAGATACTGCTCGCGGCCCAGTTCGGCGCCGATGCGGGCCTTGGAAAGGCCCAGATCCTTCAGCACACCGATGATGAACTCCGGGTGGCCCATCAGCCCGCCGGTGGTGCGGATATCGGTGATGAAGGAGGTCTGCTCCACCTGTGCCACTTCAAAGGGCATGGTGATCAGGGTCGGGTCGCCATCCTTGGGCAGGATGAACATATAGGAGCGGATCTTGTCCACGGCGCACTGCTCAGAGCGGTGGCCAGTGTAATACTGATAGTTCAGACGTTCGGTGATCAGCATGGCGTCGAGGTTCTTCTCGGCCATCAGCGCACGGGTTTTGGCGTAGCGTGCTTCGAACTCTTCTTTGGTGAAATCTGCGTATGGGGCTGTCATGTCGTACCTTACACGAGCTGTGTTTGCGTGCCGCCATACTAGATAATATATTATTCAGGGCAAGAATTTTCTGCGAATTAGACAGACGCAGTATCCGCACGGGGTCAATCGCCCAAGAAAACAGGGGTTCTCAGCGCCCCACAGTCCCAGCCCTGCCATCGGTTGAATCACATCACGCCCAAGGGAATCACAATATTGAATCCCCAATCCGGCAAGGCTGATTCTCAAAACGGCATCACAGCCGCAATGGCAGCAGAACCGCCGCCCGGCCTTGCTGCGCAGGGCCAGACCGGTGCTTTTACGCGGGCCGTCACAACGCTTGACGCCGCTTGATACTAGATAATATATTATCCCACAAAACCGGCAGCGGGAGGATAGCCAGTTGAAATTCTTCACCGACAGCGACATGCAGGCCGCCCTGCCCTGGGAGGCGCTGATTTCCGAACTGAAAGGGGCATTTGCCAAAGGCGTCTCGCAGCCCCTGCGCACCGCGCATGCGGTGCCGGTGCCGGGCGAGCCGGATGCCACGTTCCTGGCGATGCCCGCCTGGGAGGAAGGCGGCAAGCTGGCAGTGAAGATCCTGTTCATCGCCCCCGGAAACTCGGCCCGCAACCTGCCCGCGGTGAACGCCAGCGTGATGGTGTTCGACGCGGTGACCGGCCAGGCGGAGGCGGTGATGGAAGGCGGCGAGCTGACCGCGCGCCGTACTGCCGCCACCTCTGCGCTTGCTGCCGATCAGATGGCGCACAAAGATGCAAAATCGCTGCTGATCGTCGGCGCCGGCACCATCGCTGCCAACCTGATCCCGGCCCACCGCGCCGTGCGCAGCTATGAAACGGTCAGGATCTGGGCCCGCCGCCCCGAACAGGCCCAGGCGCTGGCCAATCAGTTCGACGAGGCCGTCACCGTCGCCGCTGACCTCGACGCCGCCGTCGCCGAAGCCGACGTCATCGCCGCCGCCACCATCACCAACGATCCGCTGATCAAGGGCGCGCTGCTGAAAGAGGGCGCGCATCTGGATCTGGTTGGCGGCTTTACAACTGAGATGCGCGAGGCCGACAGCGAGGCGCTGAAACGTGCCGCGGGCGGCATCATCGTAGACACCTATGACGGCGCCATGGCCGAGGCCGGCGACATCACCCAGCCGCTGGCTGACGGCACCATCACCCGCGCCGACATCGCGGGTGACATGGCCGAGCTGTGCCGCGGCGAAGCGCAGCCCCGCACCTCAGACAGCCAAATCACCGTTTTCAAATCCGTGGGGGCCGCGATTGAGGACTTCGTCGCCGCCCGCATGGCCGCCGCATCCTGAACCTGACTGGAAAGACAATGACTGATTTCAGATTCGCCCGCCGCTCTGCCATTCTTGGCAAATCGGTGTTTGACCACGCGCCGGGCACCATCGCCCTGAATTCCGGCGCCGCCTACCCGCCCTGCCTGCCCGACGTGGTGCGCGAAGCGACCGAGGCCGTGGGCCCCCTGCGCGAAGAAGCCATGCAGTATGCGCCGCTGATGGGCCTGGATGACCTGCGCGACGAGATCTGCAACTTCGTCGCCGAGGACGGCATCAAGGCCAGCCGCGAGAACGTGCTGGTCACCTACGGCTCCAAAAGCGCCTTTGATCTTGCCCTGCGCACCTTCTGCGAGGCCGGCGACACCGTGATCGTCACCCGCCCGACCTATATGACCGCCGTCCACATCATGCGCACCCACAACGTGCGTTTCCTGGACATCGGCCAGGACGGCGAGGGCTTCTGCGCCGATGAGCTGGAAGAAAAACTGCAGCGGATGGAAAACAACGCCGAGCAGATGCCCAAGCTCTTGTTCGACGTGCCGGACTTCCACAACCCGACCGGCGTCACCACCTCGCTGGCACGGCGCAAGAAGATGCTGGCGCTGGCGCAGCGCTATAACTTCGTGATCTGCGAGGACGACCCTTACCGCCGTATCCGGTTCGAGGGCGAAGTTATCCCGTCGATCAAATCCATGGACACCACCGGCCATGTGATCAGCCTCGGCACCGTCTCCAAGATCCTCGCCCCCGGCCTGCGTGTCGGCTGGGCGATCGGTGATGCCGGCGTGATCCGCCGCATGGCGATGCAGAAGGCCGATGGCGGCTCCAACGCCTTTGCCCAGCGCATCGTGGTGCAGCTGATGCAGTCCAACAAGATGGCGCATCACATCGACGAGATGATCCACCAGATGCGCATCCACCGCGACGCGATGATCGAAGCCTTCGCCGAGCACATCCCCGAAGCCAAGATCCGCGCGCCCCATGGCGGCTATTTCCTCTGGGCGACCCTGCCCGAGGGCACCGACGCGGAACGTCTGGTCGAACTGGGTATTGAGGAAGGCGTCGAGGTTTCCTCCGGGCGGCTCAGCTTCCCCAATGACGATCCCGGCAACTGCATCCGCATGGCCTACAGCTTCATCACAGTAGACGAAATCAAGGACGGCATCGCCAAGCTCGGCGCGGCCTGGCGCAAACTCCAATCCACAGCACAAGCGGCATAAAACAGAAGGAATTAACCCATGCCCTGCCCCAAAGTCTCCCTCGCCCCCAGCTGCGAGATCGATCTGGACGCCGAAGGCAAACAGCACGGCTACGTGCGTATCCAGTTCTCCTCGGACCGCTCTGCCTATGGCTGGCTGCCGATGCCGATCATGTCGATCAAGAACGGCGACGGCCCCGTTGCGGTGGTGATCGGCGCCAACCATGGCGATGAATACGAAGGTGTCTCGATCTGCAACGGCCTGTACCAGGAGCTTGAACCCGAAGACATCAAGGGCCAGATCATCTTCCTGCCCGCGGCCAACGCCCCGGCCTTCTATGCCGGCCGCCGCACCTCGCCGCTGGACTGGACCGGCGAAGCCAACCTGAACCGGATGTTCCCGGGCAACCAGTACGGCTCCCCGACCGAGATGATCGCCTGGTACATCACCAACCACATCGTGCCGCGCGGCGATGCGTTCTTTGACCTGCACTCGGCCGGCAAATCCATCGACCACCACCCCTCGGTCAAAATCCGTCTGATGGGCGACGCCCAGAAAGACGCGATGCAGATGAAGTTCCTGGAGCTGTTCGGCGCGCCGCTGGGCATCGTCGGCGACCGGGTGCATGAAACAACCCTGTCGGGCGAGATCCTGCCGCAGGACAAGATCTACCTGTCCACTGAACTGGGCGGCGCCGGCAAGATCCGCCCCTGGATCCGCGAATTCGGCTTCAACGGCATGAAGCGCTGCCTGCGCGAGCTGGGCGTGTTCACCAAGGACGAGCACCTGCCCGACCCCGAGCACAAGGTCTCGCTCAAGGCGATGCAGACAGGTGACCATTACATCTTTGCAGGCAAGGACGGCATGTTCGAGCCGGTTGTGAACTTGGGCGACGTGGTCGAGGACGGCCAGCTGGCCGGCTACATCTGGAACCTGAAAGAGCCCTGGGAAAAACCGGAAGAGCTGCGCTTCAACAAGGGCGGCGTAGTGTTCTGCAAACGCACCCCTGCTTTGTGTGAAATCGGCGATACGCTGTTCTTCACCCTCAGCGATTATGAAGGCTGACCGGCCCCTCTCTGCACGGCCCCCTGGCTCCTTGGGGCCGTGCGCAGCTGGAAGCGCTAGGCCTGGCACAGGCCGCGGGCGGGCGCCCTCCCCCTCTCTCCCCGGGAGCCTGCCCCAAAAAACCTTTGCATTTTTCTTTCTGCCCGGCGCTTCCATGCTCAGCTTCAGCTCCGCAATCGAGCCCTTGCGGATTGCCAATCAGCTGGCGGCAGCGCCGCTTTACACCTGGCACACCCTGTCCGAAGACGGCGGCGGCGTAACCTGCTCCAACGGAACTGAACTGGCCGTTGACGGGCCGCTCTCGAATGCGCCGCGGGCCGACTATTCGCTTATCGTTGCCGGCCCGGCCGTACAGCATTTGCGGCAAACTCCGGTCGTCAGCTGGCTGCGGCGCAAGGCGCGGTTTGGCGGCACGGTTGGCGCCGTCTCTGGCGGGACCGGACTGCTGGCTGAAGCCGGGCTGCTGAAATCCGGCGGTTTCACCCTGCACTGGGAGGACCGGCTGGGGTTTTGCGAACGCTTCCCGGAACTGGCGCCGCTGGACCAGCTGTTCTGCGCGGATGGCCAGGTCCTGACCTGCAGCGGCGGCACTGCGGCGCTGGACCTGTCGCTGCATCTGATCGCCAGCCATCACGGCCAGCGCTTTGCCCGCACCGTGTCGGACATGTGCGTCCACACCGGCCTGCGCAGCAGCCAGGACCGGCCGCAAAGCTCGCTCTCCTACGTGCTGGGCAGCCGCAGCCCGCATTTGGTCAAGGCAGCCGGCATCATGGCTGAAAACCTGGAAGACCCCCTGCTCCTGCAGGAAGTCGCCCGGCGCGCGGCCATTTCACGCCGCCATATGGAGCGGCTTTTCAGCTCCTATACCGGGCGCACGCCCGCGCAATACTACCGCGACCTGCGGCTGGAGCGCGGCCGCAAGCTCTTGAGCGAAACCGACTACCGGCTGCCGGCGATCTCCGCCGCCTGCGGGTTCTCCAGCACCACCACCTTTGTGCGCAGCTTCAAAAGGAAATTTGGCATTGCTCCAGTCGAATACCAGTCCCGCAGGCAGCCCGGCAGCCGCCACGCCTGATGCCCCGTCAGTTTACGCCCTGCCGGAGATCGCGCTCAATCCCGATGGGTTCGGTGATTGGACCGGTCTGCTGGGGCTGTTGCGCCATGCCTTTGCCCATACCGTCGGCAAGGTCGATCCACCCAGCACTGTTTATAGCTGCACTGCGGCCGATCTGGCCCGGCGGGCTGAGTTCGAACATCTTATGATCGCAAGAGATCGTGCCCGCCTTGCCGGATGCCTGTTTCTGAAAGAGGCAAAGGACGCGTTGTTTCTGGGCCGGTTTGCCATCCGCGCCGAACACAAGGGCAGCGGCTTGGCCCGCGGTATGATTGAGCAGGCCAGCGCTTTGGCCCGCCAGCGCGGCAAGTCCTGCCTCGTGCTGGAGACCAGAACAGCATTGAAAGAGAACCAAGCCAAGTTCCGTGCCATGGGGTTTGAGATCACCGGCGGCCGCGCACATGCGGGCTATCGCGGGATCACAACCTACCGGATGGCGCACCGGCTGCGCTCTGCCGCAATCCTTGCGTGAATGCTGATGGGCATTATCGCTTTACCTGCGTATCCTGACCCCAGCATTCAATACCCGTCTTCAAGCGAGTTGCTAAGGGGGCTGCACGCACTCAGAACATTACTGGTCTGGTGCCTCTGTAAGTATCTTCGCCGGATTAAGCATAGATTGGGAATCAAAGGCTGCTTTCAGTTGCCGCATCGCTGCGAGAGCAGCTCCGGGCCGGCTGAGCGGCAAATGTGCGCGTTTCTCCAGCCCGATACCGTGTTCCGCTGAAACCGTTGTGCCGGGAAAGTTCTGCAGCGTGCCATAGACCGCGCCGTCGATTGCGGCGTGGCCGGCGGGATCGGGGGCTGGCCCTGCCATGATGTGCAGGTTGCCGTCGCCCATGTGGCCGAAGACATAGCAGCTGACGCTGGGGCAGTCCGCGGCGATCCGCTCCTGCAGCTGATTGACGTAGCCCGGGATATCGCTGAGGCGCAGGCCGACGTCGTAGGACAGGCAGGGGCCGTTCAGGCTTTCGATCACATCCGCGTCCTCGCGCAGCTGCCAGATGGTGCGGCGCTGGCTTTCGGATTGGGCGGCGACGCCGTCCAGCAGGAGGCCGTCTTCGAAACATTGGGCGAGGAAGGCTGTCAGGGCCTCTTCCTGTTCCGAGCCGCCCCATTGGCCGGTTTCGATCACCCCGTAGATGCCGCATTCGGATGATACCAGGCTGCTGCCGAGATGCGCGGCAATTTGGCTGAAGAACTCCGGCCACATGGCCTCAAACGACAACAGGCTGCCGCCAAAGGTTTTGCGGGCCTGAGCGAGCACCTCGAACAGATCTGCGGGTCCGGCGCAGCCGATCAGCGCGGTTTGCACCGAGGACGGGCGGCTGTGCAGGCGCAGGGTGAGTTTGGTGATGATGCCCAGCGTGCCTTCCGAGCCAATGAACAGCTGTTTCAGGTCATAACCAGCGTTATTCTTGAGCAGCGTGTTGTTGAGGTCCAGGAGAGTGCCGTCGGCCAGCACCGCCTCCAGCCCCAGGATATTGTCCCGCGCCATGCCATAACGGATCGCCTGGATGCCGCCGGCATTGGTCGAGGCGATGCCGCCCAGGGTGCAGCTGCCGCGCGACGGCAGGTCGACACCGGGGGCGAGGCCGAGGGGTTCGGCGGCGTCGATTACCTGCTGCAGGGTGGCGCCGGCCTCGGCGGTGACGACGCCCTGCACCGGATCGAGGTCCAGAATGCGGTTCATCTTTTCCAGCGACAGAGCCACCTGTCCGGATGCGGTAGCGGTGCCCTGCACCAGGCCGGTGAGACCGCCCTGCGGCACGATTGCCAGGCAGTGTGCAGCGGCCAGGCGGCAGATCTCGCTGACCTGCTGCGCCGTCTCCGGCGTCAGCAGCACGCCGCCGTCATAGCTCGCGGCGCAATAGCCGGTGTTTCGCAGGGCGAGCCGCTCTCCGGTGATCACGTTCTGGGCGCCGGTCACCGGGGTGAACAGAGCGGAAATCTGGTTGATGTCCATTAGGGGTGCTTTCGTTTCGCCCGGTCTTAGCTGCCGGACTTGCCTTTGCGGTGCTCGTGCAGGGTCTTGGCGACGATGGCGATGGTGGTCAGCACCATCAGGATCACCGAGACTGCGGCAATGATCGGGTCGACGTTCAGCCGCAGCCCGTCCCAGATCCGTTTCGGCAGGGTGATCACGTCGATACCGCTGACAAACAGGGTGACGGCGATTTCCTCCCAGGACAGCACCAGGCTGAGAAACCAGGCCGAGAACAGCCCGAATTTGAGGTTCGGCAACACCACCCAGAAGGTGGTCTGCATCCGCGACGCACCTAGGTTGCGGGAGGCGAGTTCGAGCGATTTATCCAGCCGCGAGGTGGCGGTCAGCATCACGATGACCGCAAAGGGCGTCACCATAATCACATGGGTCAGGATCAGCCCCGGGTAGGTGTCGATCAGGCCGATGCGGGCCTGCAGGAAATAGATGATCACCGCCGAGACCACCGGCGGCACCGCCATTGGCAGCAGCGCCAGTCCGACCAGCGCGCCGCCATAGCGGGGCTGGCGGAACCACAGGCCAAGCGCAAAGGCGGCGGCTAAGACGGTGGCAATCACGCTGCTGGCCAGTGCGACAAGGATGCTGTCGGAGATGCTGGCAAGCCAGGCCTCATCCGTCAGCAGCGCCTGGTAGTGGCGCAGGGACCAGTCGCCCTTGGGCAGCGACAGGAAGCGCTTGGGGGTGAAGGAGACCGGGATCACCGCCACCAGCGGCATCAGCATGAAAAGGCCGGTGAGCACGGCAGCAAGTTTCAGCAGCCAGCCTTGCAGGTTCAGGGGCTTGCGCATCATTTGACCAGCCTTTCCGGGCGGATGACTTTGAACAACAGGCCCGCCATGGCAGCGACCACCGCCAGCACCCCGATGCTGAGCGCGGCGCCAAATCCCCAGTTTGAGGTCTGGAACATCTGAATATAGATGTATTCGGCAATCATCACGATCTTGCCGCCGCCCAGGATCGCCGGCGTGATGAAGAAGCCGAGCGCAAAGACAAAGACGATTATCACCGAAGCCAGGATGCCAGGCACGGTGAGCGGCAGGAACACGTTCCAGAAGGTGAAGGCGAGGCTGGCGCCCATGCCGCGTGAGGCCAGGAGCACCCGGCTGTCGATCTGGCGCATCACCGAGGCGATTGGAAAAACCGCAAAGGGCACCAGGAAATGCACCATGCCCAGGATCACCGAAAACTCGGTGCGCACCAAGGTTAGCGGCTCTGCTATGGCGCCGATGGATAGCAGGCTCTCGTTCAGAATGCCCTTGTTGCGCAGGATCACCACCCAGCCGAAGGCGCGGATCAGAACCGAGATCCAGAAGGGGATGAAAATGCACAGCTCCATGAACAGCTTGCGCGCCGGAGATCCGAAGACCCAATGATAGGCCAGCAGATAGGCCAACAGCACGGAAATGCCGGTGACTAGGATGCAGACCCGTGCGGTGCGCAGCATGATGTTGAGTGCATCGGCATCCGTCAGCATCCGCACATAGTTCTCGGCGCCCGGCTCCGGCCGGGAGACGGACCAGCCGAAGACGCCCAGAAGCGGTGCCAGATAGACCGCCAGGAACAGGGCGGGCAGCAGCCACATGGCTACGGTGTGTATATTGAGCCGTGCGGCCATCCTGCTGCTCCTCCCCAAGTGGTTTAGCTGCTGACCAGGGCCAGATATTTATCCAGCGCGGTGCCGTAGTGGTCGGCGTACCATTCCGCCTGCAGCACGATCTGGCGCTCCAGGTTTTCCTTGGAGCTGGCATCCACCGGCTTCATCTCTTCCGAGACCAGCGCGTGGGCGGCAGGGTTGGCCGGGCCGTTGCCCAGCTCGTTCAGCAGCGTCACCTGATTGTCCGGGTTCTGGGCCAGGGCGATGAACTCCATGGCGGCCGCAGCACCGGCGGGATTGCCCTTGATCACGGTCCAGCCTGAAGGCGAGACCAGACCCTGGTCAAAGGTCCAGTCGACCTCGCCTTCGGTATCCTGTTTGGTCAGGTTGGCGCGGGTGTGCCACAACAGGCCCATCGAAGCCTCGCCGTCGCGCAGCAGCTGCTGGCTTTCGGCACCGGAAGACCAGAAGCTGACAATATGCGGCTTCAGCGCTTCGATCTTGGCCAGGGCGCGGTCCACGTCTAGCGGGTAAAGCTCGGCAGGGGCGACGCCATCGGCCAGAAGTGCGGCCTCCAGCACGCCGGTCATCCATTTGTAAAGGGTACGCTTGCCCGGGTATTTTTCCAGGTTCCAGAAATCGGCCCAGGTGCTGGGCGCGTCACTGCCAAAGCGGGTGGCGTCATAGGCGATGACGTTGCTGTAGAAATAGGAGGGAACGTAAAATTCGCCGTCAAAGCCCGGCTCGATCTTGCTGCGGTCGACGATGGAATAGTCGATCTTCTCCATCATGCCTTCGCGGCCCAGGCGGATCGCGGAATAGGGTTCTGCGTCGCAGACGTCCCAGCGGACCGAGTTGCTTTCGAACTGGGTTTTCATTGAGCCTTCAAGCGGGCCGGAGCCGTCGATTTTCAGCGTGTTGCCGGTGGCGGCCTCATAGGCTTCGGCAAAGGCAGCGGAGTAGGCGTCGATCGCATCGCCGCCCCAGTTGACCACCACCAGTTCTTGGCCCGCGGCGCGGGCGCCAGGTGCTGCCACGGTGGCGGCACCCAGTGCCACCAGCCCGGTCAGAAAGCCGCGGCGGTCCAGCTTGCCGGAGCGGAAGCGTTCGGCCAATAGCTCGCAGCAGTCTCGTTGAAAGTTGTTCATGATCTTCTCCCTGGTCAGTCGTCGCCGGGTCCGAAGGCCGCCTTGCGCGGTCCGGCCCGGGTCTTGTTAATCGGCAATCACGATGCTGTTTTCGGGCGACCAGCCGACCCACAGGTCGCTGCCAACCGATGGCAGCGCGCCATTGGCGCTGTGGGTCGAGGCGCTGATGCTGTGGCCTTGCGGCGTCTGCAGCACCAGGTCGCTGTGGGAGCCCTGATAGGTGGTCTGGATCACCCGGGCGGGCAGCACATTGGCCTGATCCGCGGGGCGCTCGGCGCTGAGGGTCATATGCTCGGGGCGCACCGCGATGCTGGCGGTGCCGTTCACAGGGTTTCCAGGGTTGGCGGCCGACAGGGTGGTGCCGTCCAGATTGCCGCGCAGGAGCCCGCCGTCCATGCCGGGGCTGGCCACCGGGAAGATGTTGATCTGGCCCAGGAATTCCGCAACGAATCGTGAGTCTGGCGCGTTGTAGATCCGGTCAGGCGTCGCCAGCTGCATCAGCCGGCCCTTATTGAAAATGGCGATCTTGTCGGACATCGCCAGCGCCTCGCCCTGGTCATGGGTGACAAAGACAAAGGTGGTGCCGGTTTCCTCATGCACCCGTTTCAGCTCGCTCTGCATCTGTTCGCGCAGGTTGCGGTCGAGCGCCGAGAGCGGCTCATCCAGCAGCAGCACATCCGGCTGGAACACCAGCGAACGGGCCAGCGCCACCCGCTGCTGCTGACCGCCAGACAGTTGCGAGGGTTTCTTGTGCGCATGTTCGGCAAGGCCGACGGTTTCGATGATCCGCCCCACCTTCTGTTTGCGCTCGGCGCTGCCCATCTTGCGCACCCGCAGCGGGTAGTCGACGTTCTGCCAGACGGTCATATGCGGAAACAGCGCGTAGCCCTGGAACACCATGCCGAAATTGCGCTCTTCCGCGGCCATCCGGCTGATGTCCTGGCCATCCTTCATCAATGTGCCGGAGGACTGTTCGGTAAAGCCTGCAAGGATCATCAGGAAGGTGGTCTTGCCGGAGCCGGAGGGGCCCAGAAAGGTCAGGAACTCGCCCTTGCTGATCTCCATGCTGACGTCGTGCAGCGCCTTGAAGTCGCCATAGGACTTGCAGATGCTGCTGGCCGCGATTTGTGACACTGACTGGCTCCCCGTCGTTCCTGGCCCGGGCAAGGCCCTAGGCATTGGCGGGAGGATTGCAGTCAGTTTTTTTCACGTCAAATGAAAGTAATTGCCGTGTTATGGTGAAAATTTCTCACGATTTTGCGGCAGTCTAACCCTGTGTTTGCAGCGTGTATTCCTGGAACCAGCGCGACAGCCAGTCGATCGCCAGCTGGCAGACCCGGCGCTGCATCCGCTCTTTCTGGGCAACGATGTAATAGGCGTGGGGGCCGCGGATTTCGGTGTCGAACAGCCTCACCAGCTTGCCCTCGCTCAGCGCGTGGCGGCCCAGGATGTCGTCGCCGATGGCAATGCCGGCGCCGGCAATGGCTGCGTTCATGTTGTGGGTCACATCCGAGAACACGATGCCCTTGCTCAGCTCAAAGCTTTTCTTGCTGGCGGCGGACAGCCAAACCACCCAGTCGCTTTGATTGCGGTGGTGCAGCAAGGGCAGCTTCACCAGGTCCTCGGGTGTGCGGATGCGGCCGTGGCGCTCCAGAAAGGCAGGCGAGCAGACCGGGAAGGCGCGCGGTGTGAACAGGTGCTGAACGTGTTTACCGGGCCAGGCGCCGTCGCCGTAGATGATCGAGAAATCGGTTTGATCGTTCAGGATATCGTTGCGGTCGGTCTCGTTGGTGATTTCCAGATCGATGTTGGGAAACAGATCCAGGAACTCGGTGATGTGGTAAGCCAGCCAATAGCTGCCCAGGCCGGACGCGCAGTTGATGCGCAAGGGGCCGAAGGGCTCGCTGTCGCCCAGCGGCGCATTGGCACGTTCGACGATTTCCAGCGCCTTGCGGATGTCCTGCACATAGCGGTTGCCGGCCGAGGTCAGCTCCACCTTGCGGCCCGCGCGGCTGATCAGCTTGACCCCCAGCATTTGCTCCAGGTTGCGCAGCTGGTGCGAGACCGCGCTGGGGGTCACGAACATCGCCTCCGATGCCTTGTGCAGGCTGCCCAGCCGCGACACCGCCTCCAGCATCCTCAGCGCCGTCATCGACGGGTAGACACGGCGGGCGTCGCTTGCGTCTCTTTCGGCCATGCTGCCCATGTTCGGACCTCTCTGTGCGGGTTTGCCGGCAGACTACATGAGAAAAATTGGGAAATGCATCCGAATTTCTTTCATTTGACGTGAGAAATTCTGCGTTCTTACTGTGCCCGGACAGGTGCGGGGCTTGGCCTCGCGGCAGGGAAAGGACAGACGCATGGTTTCGAGCGCCGGAATCCGGTCGACCAACACACCCGAGGGGCTGCCTGCGGCGGATATGGTGCTGCGGAACGGGCGGATTTACACCGTCGACGCGGATCAGCCCTGGGCCGAGGCGGTGGCGATCAAGCACGGGCGGTTCATGGCGGTGGGCAGCAATGCCGAGATGGAGCCGCTGATTGCGGATTACACCCATGTGCATGACCTGAATGGTGCCTTTGCCATGCCGGGCCTTTATGACATGCACACACATCCCGATTTGGCTCTGGGTCCGAAATACTCCGACTATCTGGATGTGGGGCTGGAGACACCCACCCCGGATCAGGTGCGCGAGGCGATCCTGCGCTATGCCGCGGAAAACCCGGACCGCGAGTGGATTTTCGGCAAGCATTTTGTCCACTACGCCTTTCGCAAGGCGGGGCTGAAGCCAGGGCGCGACTGGCTTGACAGTTTCATTCCCGACCGGCCGGTTGCGATCATGGACCGGATGTGGGGCAGCTGCATGGCCAACTCCAAGGCGCTGGAGCTGGCGGGGGTCAGCAAGGACACCGTCGACCCCAACAACGGCTACATCGTGCGCGATCCACTGACTGGAGAGCCGGACGGCATCCTGGTGGATGGCGCCTATGCGCTGATCATGGCAGCAATGCCGCCACCACCGATGCACGCGCTGACCCGCGCCTACCGCGAAGGCGCGCGGTTCCAGTCCGCCCGCGGGGTGGTGGCAACGAAATACGTGCATGTCTGCGAACAGCGTCTGGATGCGCTGCGCGCCATCGACCTGGCAGGTGAGCTGCCGGTGCGGGTCGAGGCCGCAATCAGCTGGCAGGACGACATCTTTCCGGTGCGCCGCCGCTGGGAACTGCTGGCGGGGGAGCGGCATTACTACCGTTCCAAGCGTCTCAATGCGAATGCGGTCAAGTTCCACTTTGACGGCACCGCCGAACCGCGCACCTCTTACCTGATTTCTCCCTGGCCGAACGAGAAGACCTGGCAGGGCTCGCTGAATCTGACGCCTGAGCATATCTATGACATGGTTGCGGAAATGGACCGCAAGCGGATCCGGGTGATTGCCCATTGCACCGGTGACGGGGCATCGGACATCTTCCTGGATGCGGTGGCTGAGTGCCGCCGCCGCAACGGTCCCGGTGGCATGCGCCACCAATGCGCCCATTCCACCCTGCTGGACGAGGGCAACCTGGCCCGGTTCGCCGAGCTGGACGTGATTGCCGAGTTCTCGCCGGTGGGCTGGTTCCCGTCCGAGTTCACCATCGGCGCGCGGTCCTCGTTCGGAGAGCGTCTGCAGGAGGCCTATAACGTCCGCGGGGTGCTGGATGCGGGCGGGGTTACGGTGATGGGCACTGACTGGCCGGTTAGCAGCATCGACCCCTGGTTCGGGTTCGAAACGCTTGTCACCCGCGAAAACCCGCGCGGCGAGATGGAGGGCAAGCTGGGCCAGCCGATCACACCTGAAGAGGCGATCCGGATGCTGACCCTCAACGGCGCCTATGCGATGGGCTGCGAGGATGTCTCGGGCTCGATCACCGCGGGCAAGACCGCCGATCTGATCGTACTGGACCGCAACCTGCTGGAGGTTGAGGCCAAGGGCAATTGGCACAAGACGCAGGTGCAGCTGACCATAGTCGATGGCGAGATTGTGCATGACCCCGATGGCTGGATGCAGGGCACGGAGTTTGAAGCCCGCATCACCTCTCCGGTTCCCGATTTCACGCCAAAGGACATCTGATGGACACGCGCGTTCCGGTTACAATCGTTGCGGGCTTTCTCGGCTCTGGCAAAACCACGCTGATCAACACCCTGCTGCAGGGAGATCACGGGCTGAACATCACCGTGCTGGTCAACGACTTCGGTGCGGTCAATATCGACGCCGACCTGATCCTGAAGCGCGAACGCGAGGTGATGGAGCTGTCAAACGGTTGCGTCTGCTGTTCGATCCAAAGCGACCTGGTAGCGCAGTTGCAGGCGCTGTTCCGCTCTGGCAACCCGCCCGAGTATCTGCTGATCGAGGCCAGCGGGGTGTCCCAGCCCGGCCGGATCGCCTCTGTCTTTGGCTATCCGCAGCTGCGGAATTATGCCCGGCTGGATGCAGTGGTAACGCTGATTGACGCAGCAAATACGGAAAACCTGTCAGCCTCATGCCGGCTGCTGGTGCAATCTCAGATCGAAGCGGCGGACATTGCTATCCTGACCAAGACGGACCTGGTGACGCCCCTGGATCTGGAGGCGTTCCGGGATCAATGGCTGTTTCCGGATCTGCCAGTCTATGAGGCAATCCAAGGCCAGGTGCCTTTTGAGGTCCTTCTGGACACAGGGCGCCATTCGCAGGAGGGCAAAGAGCTTCTGCTTTCTCACCCAGGCACCGGTTTCTGTTCCGCCAGCTGGAGCACAAGCGAAGCACATACCTATGAGCGTTTCCGCAAAGCCCTCAGCGCCTTGCCCAAAGCGGTTTTCAGAGCAAAGGGAATTCTGTTCTGCTCCGATTTTCCCGATACCCCAATTATCTTCCAAAAAGTTGGCAGCAGGATGAATTTCTCAAAACAAGGCACCTGGGGCAGCGCTCCGGAAACCCGGATTGTTGTTATTGGGGAAAACGCTCAGTGCGCGGATGGCTACAGCAACGAGAGTGCCCAAGACTGGATTCGGGACCTGATGTTGAACACTGAAGCTCTGCCCGAATAGACGAAGGTCTCAACCAGGCGCGCGTCAAGGACGGAGCGGTCTCGCACCATATCGCAAGCAGCCTCAAATCTTGCTGCTTCGTGGGGGTGGCGGCGCTATGAGGGCAGTGTGCGCTCCGGGCAAGCACGCCGGCCCGCTGCACCCGCTGTTTCTTTGACGGCGCTAGTCCCTCTTGCCGCCCTGCTCTACCGGATGCACACCTGCGTGTGGTGGCGGGATGCCTGCTTTACCGCTGAACCTGTTGGCAAAAAGGCCAGCGCAATGCCATACTCTGAGGAGGAGTGTGTCATGAAACCCAAGACCGAAAGTACCGCATCGCCCGGCAAACTGACGCCGCCCCCGCAGGACATGCCCCAGATTAATAGGCTGTCCGCTGGTGATATCACGGCATCGCTGCAGGCCGGGTTTTCAGACTTTCTGGCGCGCCCTTTCATGAGCGCATTCTTCGGCCTGTTCTATGCGGTTTTCGGGCTCTTGTTTGTCTGGTGCCTGGTTTGGCTAGGCAAGATCTGGATGATCATTCCCGCCGCTGTGGGTTTCCCGCTGGTCGCACCTTTCGCTGCGGCCGGCCTGTATGAGATGTCCCGCCGCTTGCAGGAAGGAGAGAGTTTCAGCTGGTCGGAAATCCTCACAGTAATGGCCAATCAGCGCCAGCGCGAAATGGGCTGGATGGCTTTTGTCACCCTGTTCATTTTCTGGGTATGGATCTACCAGGTCCGGCTTTGGCTGGCGATCATTTTGAAAGATGCGTCCTTCTCGGATTTTGATGGTTTCCTGAACATCGTATTCTTCACGCCGCAAGGCTGGGCCTTTCTTGCAATCGGCACCTGCGCAGGCGCATTTCTGTCAGCGGTTCTGTTCTCGGTGACTGTTGTTGCCATGCCCATGCTGCTTGAGCGGGAAACCAATTTCATTTCAGCCATGCTGACGTCCATTCGCGTTGTCACGGAAAACCCGGTGGTCATGCTCACCTGGGCAGCAGTTATTTCAGTGACCATGCTGCTGTCGCTGGTTCCGGCGTTTCTGGGCCTGATCTTCACCTTGCCGATCCTTGGCCACACCTCATGGCACCTCTACCGGCGGGCCGTACAACCAGCTGAAGCATAATCGCCCGGCCGTTCACCGCCGCCCAATAAGACCTATCGGGAATATTCGGCCGTCAGAAGCAGAGGCCAATTTCTATGCAGCTATGGAAATTGAGAAAGGAGCCGCGCAATTTGCTGAAGCTATGCCAATACTGCACGCCTTCGAAAGCCGTTTTGCACTTAGGAGAAGCGACTGATCGCTCAACTCAGCCTTCATCCCTTGGCGCCAAGCGGGACAGAGCCCCCCTTACCGTGCCGCCCTATACTCAAACACAGGCACAAAACTAGCCGGCGCCAATGACTGCTCCAGGATATCAGCGTCCAGCGTGCTTTGATCAAAAATCCGGATTTCAGGGCCTGCGTGTTTTACGCGAAGCTTACCTTCAATCGCGCGCACTGCCATTTCGATGGCCAGTCTCCCCTGCAGCACAGGGAAATCTGTTGGCGCTGCTACAATACGATCCCGCAAAACGCCCCGGTAGACAGCATGGGTCATATAGTCCGAGACAATCTGAACTTTGCTTTGCAGGCCCCGGGCACGCAGAACCGACACAGCTGCCTCGGCCGCAGGCGCTGATCCGGCGATATAATCCAGGTCCTGTTCCTCGTCCAATGCATCCTCAACGAGCCGGACCTGGATTTCCCGGCCGGTATCGCCGTATTTTGTCACCGCAACAATTGCGGAACTTTCCGCTAAGGCTGCGTGGAATCCTTGTTCTACAAACTTGACCCACCCTGCTTTTGCCGGACCTGGAAACCAGGCGACCTTCACCGGCGGCGTGCCCTTGGGGTGGCGTGCCGCGATAACCCGTCCTGCATTGGCCCCCATTTCCACCCAGGAAACCCCCACTTTGGCAGTAATTCCGGCATCGGCGATGTCATTCACTGCGGCAATCACCGGCAACGAAGCCGAAATCCGTTCCACTGTGCTTGTGAAGCCAGCAAAGGAAACTGTTCCAAGGACCAGGGCATCGGCGCCCGCTGCCACGCACTCTTCGACTTGACCGATTTGGCGCTGCAAATTCGGATAGCCGCCGGCCTCAACCAGCTGGAAAGACACTCCAAGCCGGTTGGCTTCGGACACCATTCCATAGTTGACGCTCAGCCAATAGGCATCCTTCAGATGCGGGTAGGCGATGCACAGCTGCCAGTCTTGCGACGCCCTATTTAGCGGCTGGTACCCGATGGTTTCGTATCCGCTGCCATAGTCGAACGGGATCCGCGGTGCTTGCAAGTGCCAGATCTCCGCAGCCGCAGCGGTGCTAAGAAACGCGAAAATCATCAGCCAGAATGCACGCATAAACTCCCCTTTCCGGGACGGAGAATAGGCAGCAGGATGCAAAAGGGAAATTCAAAATTGCGCTGCGCCCGAATGCGCGCGAAAGTTCGGGAATGATAGGAAAGCTCGGCCTTGGCGGAAAGTTGAGCCTCGCATTCATCGTGATTGCGGGTTTGCCAACCCTTGCAGGTATCCTTGGGCTGGTTGAACTGCGGATACTGGCCCGGCGTCAGGCCGAAGTGATCAGCCAGACAATTCCCGCCATTGCTGAAGTGCGCGGCATGGCTGAAGAAAGCACACGCATCATTGCCATCGCTCCTGAGCTGGCCGCGGTGAACAGCCAAGCTGAACGGAAGAACCGCGCGAAGTTCCTGTCTGATCAGGTTGAGGCGCTGACCGAGAGGCTGGAAGCATTGGAACAGGCTGGTGGTACCGGCTCCGCCCGGCTGCGGGAAACTGTTTCCGAAGCATCCCAGGTTCTTTCACTACTGAATGATCTGGTGGAGAGCCGTATTGCCTTGCGCAGTCAATTCAAGGAGCTGACTGACCGGAATCTCGCGGCTGCGGGCAACCTCCTGAGCATGGCAGATACCCTGGTGGCCAATGCCGAAATGGGCACGACTGCAGTGATCTCCAGTCTCTATGGCCCTGGATCCTCGCCGGTTGAGGAGCAGGCCCGCACCGATACTCTGGACAAGCTGCTCGAGGTAGATCTGTTTCAGCTGGGTCTGATGTTCGAACTGCGCTCGCAAACCGCTGAAATCGGTTTGCTGATCAACCGGATCGAAGACGTCGGCAGCGAAATCGAGCTGGGCGAGATCGAGGCTTCGCTAATCAGCCGCCTATTGATTGTGGCACGCCGGATCAAGGCGATCCGCGATCCAGGCCGCCGCCAGCAGGCCGAAGGCTATGCGGCGCAACTGCGGACTGTTCCTAACGAAAATGAGGGATTGTTCGTGCTGCGCGACCGGATCCTGGCCACCGAAAAACGCATTACCGCGCTGCAACAGGAACTGCAGGACGCCGCTCTGCGTCTTGGTGATGAAGCCGCCGCGGTAGCTGATCAGGCACAGGCCAGGGCAATTTCCTCCGGAAATGCCGCTGCCCTTGATGTACGGACAGCGCAGCGGCGCAATGGCTTCGCTGCCCTTGCTGGGTTTCTCCTGTCGCTGGCGGTCTTGTGGTTCTACGTCCGCGGCAGCATTACCAGCCGTCTCAACCGGCTTTCAGGCATCATGGCGGCCCTGATGCGGGGTCAGCTGGACCGGCGGCTGCGCCCCGAAGGCCAGGACGAGATTGCCCGGATGGAAGCAGCCGTTGAGGTGTTCCGCAAGCAGGCCATTGAAAAACTGGAGCTGGAACAAGTTCGAGACAGGAACGAACTGGAGCTCCGCGAGCACCGCAACAACCTGCAAAACCTGGTTGATGAGCAGACCGAACGCCTGCGCGAGGAAGTTGAAGCACATGACGAGGCCCGGCAAAAAGCCGAGGCAGCGGATCAGGCTAAATCTGAATTCCTCGCCATGATGAGCCACGAAATCCGCACACCGATGAACGGAGTGCTGGGGATGCTGCGCAGCCTGTCTGATGACGGGCTGCCGCCCCGGCAGATGGAACGGTTGCGGGCGGCGCTGGTCTCGGGCCAGAACCTCTTGAAGATCCTCAACGACATTCTGGACTACTCGAAAATCGAAAGCGGCGCGCTGCAGGCGGAGGAAACCACCTTTTCGCTGCATGGGCTGGTGCGCGATATCGTCGTGCTGCTGCGCCCCGGCGCGGATGCCAAGGGCGTGCACCTCTGGCTTGACACCCCCGCTGACCTGCCCGACGTGGTCCGGGGCGACGCGGCCAAGCTCAGGCAAATCCTCTTTAATCTGCTCTCCAATTCGCTGAAGTTCACCGAGGAAGGCGAGGTCATCCTGCGGGTCCGCACCAATGGTGAAAGCGATGGACGCCACCAGGTTGCCTTTGAAGTCAGCGATACTGGCATGGGTATTTCGGACGAGGCAAAAGGCCGGATATTCGAGGCCTTCGAGCAAGAGGACAGCGATACCGCCCGCAGGTTCGGCGGCACCGGGCTGGGATTAGCAATCAGCAAGCATTTTGCCGGGACCATCGGCGCCCGGCTCTCGCTGGAAAGCGCACAGGGCATCGGTTCGGTTTTCACCCTAGCCCTGGAGCTTGAAAGGGGTAATCCCGCCGAACTGGATCCGGAAGAAACCCCGGCCCCGGTGCAGAAGGCGGAGACGCCGTTGTCCGTCCTGGTCGTGGAGGACAACGAGATCAACCAGATGGTTGCCCAGGGCTATCTGGAGCGTATGGGCCATTCCTGCCTATGTGTTGCCAGCGCCGAAGAGGCACTGGAACTGCTGCCAGGCTCCGGGTTCGATCTAGTACTGATGGATGTGAACCTGCCCGGCATCAGCGGAACCGAGGCCACCCGCCGCCTGCGCGCCCTGCCCGACCCGAAACTGGCCAGCCTGCCGGTCATCGGCATCTCCGCACATGTGCAGGAAGAGCAGATCGAAACCCATCTGCAGGCCGGGATGAACGGCTTTGTCGCCAAGCCGGTCTCGCCCGAGCGGCTTGCCAAAGCGCTCGACAGCGTCACGCAGGGCCGAAAGGGTGCGATCTACCTGTCTGCGCGGCAGGCCGCGGCTGAACCGCCTGACCGCTACGCCAGCCTGCGGCAGCAGATGCAGGAAAACATCCGGGACCTCGGGGAAACCCAGGCTCTGGACATCGCTCGGATGTTCGAACGGGAACTGCCTCATAGTCTCGCACAAATGAAAGCGGCGCTTGAAGCGCAAGACTTCACGGCCCTCGCCAAGGAGGCGCACAGGGCCAAAGGGGCTGCAGCGACATTCAGCCAGAAAGATCTGGCGGCGCTGCTGGCAAGCTTAGAAGCCCGGGCCGGAGACGGCGGCCGTTCGGGTGCTGCGGAGAAGCTGGGCGCGCTCAACCGGCTGGCACCGCAAATCCTCGAGGCGCTTGCCGTGGTGCTGCGGGAGTGCGAGGCCGTCAGGTCAAAGGCGCGGTGAATACATAGCCTTCGCCATGCACGGTGGTAATCACCCGCGGGTTGGCCGGGTCTTCCTCCAGCTTGCCGCGCAAACGCCGGATCAGCACATCAACAGTGCGGGGATTGGCGCCATACTGCCGGTGGGTGACCCGGCTCATCAGCGCATCGCGCGTGGCCACTTCCCCTGCCCGGCTCACCAGCATATCCAGCACCTCGAACTCGGCCCGGGTCAGCGAAATACTTTCGCCTTCCGCGGTCTGAAGATGCCGGGCGGCCACGTCGAACTGGAACTTGCCAAACTTGTAGATCCGCCGCGACAGCCGCCGGATGTCCTGTGTCCGCCGCAACAGATTTTTCAAACGCGCCAGCAGTTCCCGCCGGTTGAACGGCTTGCAGACATAATCATCCGCACCCAGCTCCAGCCCGACAATCCGGTCAATCTCATCATCCCGTCCGGTCACCAGGATGATCCCGATCTCCGATTTGGCGCGCTGCTCGCGGGTGATCTGCAATCCATCCTTGCCGGGCAGGTTGATGTCGGCCAGAAGCAGGTCAACCTCCTGCTCCTCCAGGATTTTCTCCGCCTCTTCCGCGGTTTCGGCCTGCGAGACATCATAGCCCTGCGCATCCAGGTAACTTGCGAGCGTGGCCCTGGTGACCGGCTCGTCCTCGATGATCAGAATATGCGCCATGAACGCTGTGCCCCTTCGCGAAATATTCCTATCGGTTAACAAATTTTAACATCACTGACCAGCCTGTTCATCCCGCCGGGCTGACCTGTTCACATCTGCTGCCTAGCCTCTCCCCCGAAAGCACGCGCTTTCAATACGCGAAAAGCTCAGGCCATCCGGACCCGGGCTGCGACAACAGGGAGACACACATGAAATACCGGCAAACCCTTTTGGCCAGTGCAGCGGCCATCGCCATGACAGCCCCGATGGCAATGGCAGAAGACTCCTCGGACCCCATCATAATCCCGGTCCACAACTGGTCCAGCCAGATCGTGATGAGCCACGTTGTCGGCCAGATCTTCGAGTCGATGGGCAACAATGTCGAATACGTCTCGACCGACAGCCAGGCGGTTTACGAATCCGTGCGCCTGGGCGACGTGACGCTGGAGCTGGAGGTTTGGGAAGGCGCTTTTGGCAAATCCTTCAACGAGGCGCTGGCCAAGGGCGGCCTGCACGACGCGGGCGACCACAACGCGGTAACCCGCGAGGACTGGTGGTATCCGGCCTGGACCAAGGAAGCCTGCCCGGGTCTGCCGAGCTGGGAAGCGCTGAACGACTGCGCCGCCGTCTTTGCCACGCCTGAAACCGGCGACAAGGGCCGTTTCCTGGGCGGCCCGGTGGACTGGCTCAAGCATGACGCCGAGCGGGTCGAGGCGCTGAACATGAACTTCACCGTGGTGAATGCAGGCTCGGCCTCGGCACTCTGGGCCGAAGTGGCCGCGGCCGAGAAGACCAAACGGCCTGTCGTGATCTTCAACTGGACCCCGAATTTCGCCGAAGCGGTCTGGCCCGGCGAGTTTGTCGAATTCCCAACCTGGGTCGAGGGCTGCGACAAGGACCCCTCGGTCGGCCCGAACCCGGATGCCACCTATGACTGCGGCAACCCGGCCAATGGCTACCTGAAAAAGGCTGCCTGGGACGGCATGAAGGACAAGTGGCCTGCCGCTTATCAGACGCTAACCGAAATCAGCTTCACCAATCCGCAGATCGCCGAGATGGCCAAGCTGGTCGACATTGACGAGATGGAGCCCGAGGACGCCGCCGCCGAATGGCTGGAGGCCAATGAGGATCTCTGGAAGCCCTGGACCGGCTCCTGAACCCTGCATTCCTCTCCAACTCGCCGGGGCGGCCTGCTGCCCCGGATTTTTACTAACGAAAGTAGACCCATGACCGCCGCCACCCCCGTCATTTCCTGCAAAAACGTCTGGAAGCTGTTTGGCGCCAATCCGGAACAGTACCTGAAGTCGCTGACCGGCAACCCGGGCTTTGATGAAATCCGCCAGGCCGGCTACATCGCCGCGGTGCGCGACGTTTCCCTGGATATTGCCAAGGGGGAAATGCTGGTGATCATGGGGCTCTCCGGCTCCGGCAAATCGACCTTTGTGCGCTGCCTGTCCCGCCTCATCGACATCACCGGCGGCGAGGTCCGTGTCGAGGGCCAGAACATCGGCGATATGTCCGAGAAAGAGCTGATTGACCTGCGCCGCAACAAGATGGGCATGGTGTTCCAGAGCTTCGGCCTGCTGCCGCACCGCACCGTGCTGGACAACGTTGCCTTTCCGCTCGAGATGCGCGGCCAGGACCGCCACGAACGCCGTGCCCGCGCGCTGGAGGTGATCGAGCTGGTGGGACTCTCGGGCCGCGAAGATTACTTCCCGCGCGAGCTGTCCGGCGGCCAGCAGCAGCGTGTCGGCATCGCCCGCAGCCTAGCAATCGAGCCCGACATCTGGTTCCTGGACGAACCCTTCTCCGCCCTTGACCCGCTGATCCGCCGCGAGATGCAGGATGAATTCCTGCGCCTGCAAGAGATGCTGGGCAAAACCATCGTCTTCATCACCCATGACTTTGACGAGGCCCTGCGCCTTGCCGACCGCATCGCGATAATGAAGGACGGCGTGGTCGAGCAATGCGACACCCCCGACCAGATCGTGCTGAACCCGGCCACCGAATATGTCGCCAAATTCACCGAGGATATCGAGAAATCCCGCGTCGTCCATGCCGGCGTTCTGGCACGCGAGGTGAACGGCCACAGCCTGACAGGCACCCCGATCGGCGAGAAACAGACCATCTCGGAACTGGCCCGGCTGCTGGTTAATGACAACCGCGACTTCCTGCCCGTGGCCAACACCGCCGGCAGCCTGATCGGAGCCATGAGCCGCCAGGAGGCGCTCGACGTGCTTCTGGGAGAGGCGTCATGACAGACCAAACCATGACACTTGCCGGAAAAACCCACAGTTGGACACGGGCCAAGACCGGCTGGGCGATCCTGGCCGCAGCCTGCTTGCTGGCCATTGGCAACTCCGTTCTGCCCGCGGGGCTGGTGCGGCCGCCGGAATGGCTGGTGCTGCCCTTTGCCGACTGGATCAATGCCATCTTTGCCTTTTTGCGCGATGACCTGGGCCTTCTCTACCTGACCCGCGCCTTTGCTGATGGTGTCGAATGGCTGCTCGATGTGACCGCCAACCTGCTCTACGGCAAGAACCGCTGGCCCCGCATCGGCCCGGTCCCCTGGACCGTGATTGCCAGCATCGGCTTTGTCATCGGCTACGCGCTGCAAGGCTGGCGCCTGTCGCTGCTCACTGGCGGCACCTTTGTCTGGATCGCCGTCATGGGGCAGTGGAAATGGGCGATGGAGACCCTTTCGGTCATCGTCGTCACCGCCCCCTTCTCGATCCTGTTCGGCCTGGTCATGGGCATTTGCGCCTGGCGGTCCAAGACGTTCGAGCGGATCCTGAACCCGATCCTCAACATCGCGCAAAGCCTGCCGCATTTCGCCTATATGATCCCGGTGGTTGTCTTCATCGGCGTCGGTCCCAAGGCAGGCGCCATCGTCACCATCATCTTCTCGGTGCCGCCGATGATCCGCATGTCCCTCCTCGGCCTGCGCAAGGTCCCGCATGAGGTGATCGAAAGCGGCCACATGTGCGGCTCCACCCGTTGGCAGCTGCTGCGCTACGTGCGCATTCCCACCGCCCGGACTGAGATTCTGGTGGGCGTGAACCAGGTAATCATGCAGTGCCTCGCCATGGTGGTTCTGGCCAGCTTCATCGGTATGCCGGGGCTCGGCCAGAAGCTGTTGCAGCTGTTGCAGGCGCTGAAGATCGGCCGCTCGGTTGAAATCGGCATCACCATCGTGCTGCTGGCGGTCATGCTGGACCGCTGCACCAAGGCCTGGGCCACCAAACAGCCCGAGCATTTCGAAAAAGGCACCTCATTCGCCGTGCGCAACAAGTTCCTGTTGCTTGGCGCCGGCCTGTCGCTTGCCTGCCTGGTGCTGGCGCAGTTCGTCCCGCTGCTGGACCAGATCGGCCGCCGCGACGCCTTCACCATTTCCAAGCCGATTGACGCGGTTGCGGACTGGTTCATCGTGCTGATCGACCCGATCACACAATGGCTGCGCTGGTTCCTGATCACCTGGGTCCTGATTCCGATCCGCGATGCCTTCCTGTGGATGCCCTATGCCGCGGTGCTGGCACTGCTGGCGGCGGTCGGCTGGGCCATCGGCGGCTTGCGCTCTGCCCTTGTCTGCCTCGCCTTCTTCGGCCTCATCGCCATGTCCGGCTGGTGGGACCGCGCGATGATCACGGTCTATACCGTGGTGGTTGCCGTCTCGATTGCTGCCGTGATCGGCTTCCCGCTGGGCATCTGGGGCTCCATCCACGAGAAACGCGCCGCCCTCGCCCTGCTGATCTGCGACACGCTGCAAACCTTCCCCAGCTTCATCTACCTGATCCCGGTGGTGATGCTGTTCGGCGTGAACGACGTGGCAGTGATCGGCGCCGTGGTCCTCTTCGCCGCCGTGCCGCTGGTGCGCTACACCATCGAGGGCCTGCGCCAGGTGCCGGAAACCCTGATCGAGGCCGCCGATATGTCCGGCGCCACCCGGGCACAGACCCTGTGGAAGGTCCGTCTGCCGATGGCCCTGCCCACCATCATGGTCGGGGTGAACCAGTCGGTCATGTTCTCGCTGTTCATGGTCATCATCGCCGCCTTCATCGGCACCCAGGACCTGGGGCAGGAGATGCAGCGCGCACTGTCCTCCACCGATGTGGGCAAAGGGCTGGTCCTTGGCCTTGCCGTCGCCTTCATGGGGCTGATGGTGGACCACCTGGTCACCACCTGGGCAAAGACCAAGAAAGAAGCGCTGGGGCTGGAGTAACAACCATGACCATCCATTCAAACGACTTCGGCCCCGCCCCCCACACCCGCATAGGCTTTCTGCTGTTTCCAGGCTTTCCCATGGCCTGCCTGACCTCGGCAATGGAGCCCTTGCGTGCCGCCAATGAAATCGCCGGGCACCAGGTGTTCTCCTGGTCCCTGGTGAGCGAAACCGGCGCGGACGCAAAGGCTTCTGCCGGGGTCCTTTTTCCAGCGGAAACCAGCCTGGCAGAGGCCGAAGGGTTCGACTGCCTGTTCCTTCTGTCAGGTCCGGAAGCCGAATTTGAAGACCCGGTCTCCAGTCCCGGCAGGCTGCGCTACCTTGCCCGCCACGGCGTAACCCTGGGCGCGGTGTCCGGCGGGGTCTTCCCGCTCGCCCGCAGTGGCGTGCTGGCCGGGCGGCGGACGGCGGTAAACTGGTGCTACCGCAGCGCCTTCGAGGCAGCTTTTCCGGACTGCACAGCCGTCGACCGGCTGATCGTGCGTGACGGCAATATACAGTCTGTTTCAGGCGCTACGGCGATGTTCGACCTTTCGCTTGAGCTGATCGGCAACGCCCTCGGCGCGGATGCGATGAACGAGGTGGCTTGCTTGTTCCAGCATCCGGTCATCCGCAGCGGCAGCTCCAGCCAAAAGGTTCCGGTGCTGCAAAGCGACCGTACAGTCGATCAAATGCCTCCTGCGGTGAAAGAAGCCATACGCATTTTCTCGGAAAACCTCGAAACACCGCATGGCATCCGCGACGTGGCCCGTATGGTCGGCATTTCGCCGCGCCAGCTGGAACGCAGTTTTCAGGCTGCGACCAGATTGAGCCCCGGCGAATACTACCGGAAGAAAAGGTTGCAAGCCGCCCGGCAGATGGTGCTGTTTTCCTGGGACAGCATTTCGAGCATTGCACATGCCGTTGGATATGCCAGCTCCTCCACCCTCACGCTGCACTACCGCAGGCTATACGGCCTTACTCCCATTCAGGATCGCAAATCAGCTTTCCGGCAGGCCACAACGCAATTTGGAGAAGCCAGGCTGCAGGGGCAGGTTACATAACCGGCTTGCACTTGAAATTGTGCCCCCACAGACGCCGCTATGCCTAACTAAAACACTGACAGGCTGGGTATCTTCGAGAAAACAATCACATCATCGGCGAGGGAATGAGGACCGAGAAGAGCCTGGATCCTGGAACCTGAGCACTGACCGAACTGACGTTTTTCCCCGCTGCGTTGTATATTGGGAAGGCAAGCTTGCTGCCGGCCTCTTGCACATGGACACGCTCGGCCGCACACCTGGCAGAACGGACAAGAAGACCCAGCCGCTCACTGCCGCCCGTCTTAAGGCTCCGCTGCGGGCGGGGAACAATTCTAGGCTAGCCACTGCCTCTCATCGTCCTGCAAGGTGTTTTCTCTAAGCAGGCCAGCAGCTTCAGCCAGACGCATGCCAGTATCGGCCACGACGGCCACAAGCCAACGCATTTCTTCGTTGATCTGACGGCATTCCCGCTGAAGGGCAAGGATGACGCCCTCGGAGATAGAGCTAGCCCCGACACCCTTGCGTTGCAGTAGTAATAGACGTTTGCGAAGAGAGACATGATCGAAAGCCCTTCATCCGCCACAGCAAAGTTCTATACGGCACTGGCGGTGCCGAAGATCCGCGGGAACCCTGCGGGTGAAGCAGAAGATGCCTTCCTTCACGAAGACATAGCTGCGCGAAATGTTCTCCAAATTATTCTGCGCCTCGCCTGGCCATATGCAAAATCTGATGCAGAACAATACTTTAGGAAAGTTGATGGTGCGCTCTACCGGACAAAGTTCGAACCAGCTTTCTGCTGTTTTTGATGAGCTGTCTCGGTGGGATGTAGTGCTAAGGGACACCAGCTTGAGCAGTAAGCGGCCCTCTCCCTAGCATCTCCGTTTCTTGATTTTCCTGTAACTTTAAACCCAGCGCATGCAGCTTAGCCAGTTGCATGTGCTCGCACACGTTCCCTTATCATCATGCCAAATCAATCTTTATCGTCGCGCAAGTCGCGGCCTGTCTCTGTACGACTAACGCCGGAGGAGCGAGCTGCGCTAGAACGCGAGGCCGGATGTGCCTCCCTAAGCCAGCACATCCGCGCCAGCCTGTTTTCAAATGCCGCATCTTCGACGCCCCTAACACGACTTTCACCGGAAATGCGTCAAAAAATGCTGGCGGAGATTCTCTCCCAGCTGGGCAGCATGAATGCAGGAAAGAACCTTCAGGAACTGGTTGAACTCGCTCGTCTTGGTTTGCTGGAAATGACACCAGAAACAGAAAACACCTTGCAGAATATCCAGCTGGAGTTTCGAGACCTTCGCCACGACCTGCTTAAAGCTCTCGGTCTGCGCCCAAACAAAGGTAGTGAGCGATGATATTGAAGGCATCCCAACGCGGCGGGGCAACAGCACTTGCGTTGCATCTGCTCAATGCAGATGACAACGAACATATAGATGTACACGCGATCAACGGCTTCATGGCTACTGATGTGCACGGTGCTTTGCAGGAAATCGAAGCTATCGCCCGTGCTACCAAGTGCAAACAGCCGCTGTTCTCGCTTTCGCTCTCACCGCCAAAAGACGCGATAGTATCCAATCAAAACTTCGAAGATGCGATTGATCAGGCAATTGCCCGCACTGGTCTTGCTGGGCAGCCATATGTGGTGATCTTCCATGAAAAACATGGCCGCCGTCACGCGCATGTCGTGGTCAGCCGGATTGATACGGATGCAATGAAGGCCATAAACCTGTCCTTCTTCAAGGATCGGCTGATGGAACTATCGCGCGAACTCTACATCACGCACGGCTGGAGTATGCCGAAAGGCCATGAAGACCGGACGCTTTCCGAGGCACTGAATTACTCACTTGAAGAATATCAGGTGGCGCAGCGTGCTAAGCGCGATCCCCAGGTTGTGAAGGCTACATTGCAGGCGGCGTGGGCTCAATCGGATAGTAAGTCAAGCTTTGGTGCCGTACTACAGGAGGCTGGGTTTGCACTGGCGCGCGGAGATCGGCGAGGGTTCGTCGCCATTGATGCAGACGGAAACATCTATTCTCTGAGCCGTTGGCTTGGGGTGAAGACCAAGGATCTGAAAGCACGTCTTGGCGACCCGGCTCAGCTACGTTCGGTGGAAGAGGCTGCCGCTTCTCTTGAAGCTGGGCCTGCTGTTCATTCTGATGACGACCGCGCCGCTCGGTTATCGGCTATCGAAATCCGCATTCAGAAGCTAACTGAAGAAAAGGTCTCGGCGATCAGGCAACACCGTTCCGACCGATCTGTTTTGAAAGCCAAACACGACACGGAAGTTGCCGATCTCATCCGTTCCTTTTCCCATTCACAAAGATCTCTGCGCGGTTTTTTCAATCTGATCTCAGGCAAGCGATCGCAGGTCATTGCCTCTCATAAAGCGGAACTGAACGCTCTTCGCGAAAAACATGATCTCGCAGACCTGGCTCTTTCCGCCCGGCAATGTGCGGCAGTTCGATCCCTCCGTGAAGACATCAAAAGGCTGGAACGCCAACGTGATGAATTGACTGGCACTACAACCGAAGCGCAAAACTTCGACCTCGTTCGCCCGCGCAACAACAGCGCGCTATTTACTGCTGCACAAATACTAAAGAAGCCGCAACGTATCCTGGAGGTACTGACCGATACAAAGGCCACGTTTTCAAAGAACGACATTCGCTGGGAATTGACGCGCTTCATCTCAAACTCACATGACCAAAAAGCTGCTCTTGACGCAGTCATGACCTCACCGCAACTGTTTGAGTTGGATGCTGACTTGTTCACCTCGATAGCCTTCCATGAACTGGAGCGTAGTCTATTGGCACGTGCCAAGTCGATGACTGGCACCAAAGCATTCGGAGTCAACGTGGCGCACCTGAAGGGAGCCATCGAACGCCAAAATCAGACGTTACAATCATCGGTCGGGGCAAACCTCAGCGACGAGCAATGCAAAGCCATAGAACATGTCCTGAATCGCCGCCAACTTTGCGCCGTGGTCGGCTATGCGGGTGCCGGAAAAAGCACAATGCTGGCAGCCGCTAATGATGCCTGGACCAGGCAAGGATATCGTGTCGTCGGCGCGGCATTGGCAGGTAAAGCGGCGGATGGATTGCAGGAAGCCTCTGGCATTCCGAGCCGCACCCTCGCTTCCTGGGAAATGAGCTGGAAGAACGGACGCAATTTGTTGCGGCCCGGGGATGTGCTTGTTGTCGACGAAGCCTCAATGGTTGGTTCTGCTCAATTGTCTCGTGTGATCAAAGAGGTGCAGAAGCGCCAAGCAAAATTGGTGCTTGTTGGTGATCCCGCACAGCTGCAATCAGTCAACGCAGGCACGCCATTCGCAAACATTGTCGCACATGTTGGAGCCACACGACTGACCGAAATCCGTCGTCAGAAACTGGGTTGGCAAAAGCGGGCTTCAATTGATCTGGCTGAAGGTCGGACCGATGACGCAATGCAGGTTTACGAAAAGCACGGTGCAGTCTCTCATGCGGCTTCCACTGACGAAGCCATTGTAGCTCTTGTTGAAGCTTACATGGCTGATCACGAACTTTACGGCGCTGAAAAATCCCGCCTAGCATTGGCGCAAACGCGCGTAGATGTGCATGCGATCAATGAAGCTATACGGCACGCACGAAAATCAGCAGGTGACTTGGTGAATGAGCATGTTATCGAAACGATCCATGGACCTCGCGCCTTCGCTCCCGGAGATCGAATTGCATTCACCAAAAACAATCCTTCCCTAGGCCTTAGAAATGGCTCTCTTGGAACTGTCATATCGGTGGAAAAGGGGAATGTGCTTGTAGACTTGGACACATCGGAAGTGAAGAGTGTTGATTTAAGTGAATACAATTCAGTGGATTACGGCTACAGCGTTACTATCCATAAAGCCCAAGGTATAAGCGTAGACAGTTCCTTCGTGCTCCTGAACAATCGAACGAACGACGCGTTGAGGTATGTGGCACTGACCAGGCACAGGGAAAAATGCGTCGCGATCCAAGCTAAACCTGATGATCGAAGCGCTGTGAGTGGCTTTGGTTTGCAGCCTCGGTCTGAAACGCACTGTAGAGAAAAGGAACGCGCTCAGGAACAAAATGTGCTTTCCGTATGACCGTCCTGCAAATACCGTCCACCAGTGGTTGCTGCACGCGACACTTTGTAAGCGACTTGTCCAACCTTCACCCAACCGCTAAGCTCGAGGGGTTTCCGAAAGCAGAGGCGTCGCCTTGACCGAAGAGCGCTCAGTCGCAGGACTTTTTATTCGTCGTGACCTGGTGTATGCGACAAAGTCTTGCGAGGATTTTGGCCCTAGGACGACCACAAAGCACCAAATTTCTGCTGCAGCCCTTGCGAAAGCCGAACATGCGATCTTTCCGGTCGACCCCGATGCACCTCTTGAAGCGATTAAGGAAGCCTGCGCTTGGATAAAAGAAGAGGCGAATTGCCCCGTTACTATTGGCATCGCTTCCTACGGGCCGTTCAAATCGCTCCGGTTCGCTTCTAGAGATCATGATGGCCATGACTATGGTTATGTAATTGGACACGATACGGGGGGACCAATTGGCGATATCTCTCTGCGGGGATTGGTAGCGGAACAATTCGCAGAATTTTCCGCTCCTCCTCTTGTAATTGTGCAAACTGATGTTGCCGCGTGTGGTCTAGGAGAGTTCTATTATCGCGTTTCGAATACGGCTGACCCAATTCCCTCTGAAAGACTAAGCATCCAAGATACACTGATTTTTCTGAACTTCACTGAGGGTGTTGGTGGCGCAATCATCACAAAAGGGAATGTGATGGGAGGTCGGCACCACTCAGAAGTCGGACAAATATCTGTGACCCCTCACGTCGATGACATTAGCGAAGCTAACCCCCTAACATACTTCGATGCGCGACTTGAAGAGCTCGCATCAATGCAAGTGTTTCGGACACGAATGTCAGATGCACGAGAAGATCAGTATGCAAAAGATGTCGCTCGTACGGTCCAAGCCTTCTACATTGCGCAATTGTGTTTGGCAGTCAGCTACATTGTCGCTCCGTCAAAAATTGTTGTTTCGCTGGACTTGGAAGAAAATGATCTTCTCAAGAGGACAAGAATAATATTTCGAAAGTTCCTTAAAAGGAATAGTCTGCGCGAAGGATGGTACGAAGCGCTAACTAAAGGTAATTCGGAGTTCATTCAAAGCCCTGCATTTGGGTCAGGGCCAATGGGAGCTTGTGGTGCAGGTGCTGCGGGAACGTTATGCCTAGCGGCTTATGCGTACCGGAAGGCACTTAAACCAGGGGAGTAGATCATGCCAATCAATGCAGACATACCGCCTGAGAACCCTGCCACGTCTTTCAAGTCGAAACTCGAAAAGACCTGGAGGCAACTCGAACTCGATGAAGATCAATGTGCGCAGGAATCGACCAATTCACCCAAAGTTGACAAATCGGGAAAATATGTCAATAATGCTGACCATAATATTGATGAACAACTCGATAGAGAAATATCGGAGATATTGGGGGATGCGTTAGACGCACCTCTTATTTCGCCTGTAATTTTAGACGAACCCTCCTTGTTAGGAGGCGAAAGAGAAGGAAACATAGAGGAAGAATTATCCGAAAGGCACGGCGATCAACATGACGCGGAAATTCAAGCTGCGCAGCGCCAAATAGTGGACGAGTTTTCGAAGGCATTGGTAGCTGAGGGGCTTTCTCTCGAACAGCTCAAGAATATGGCCATGGACATTGCAGAAACCCGTTTGGCCGGGCGCTTTCTTCAAGTGTCGGAATACTTCGACGAACTTGCACAACTTCCTCCAGCACGCGCACCGGAATTGTGGCCAGGCATGGAGGCGTCAAACGAAACTCCTGCAACCTTCATCGAGCGTGTGTACGAAAGGTGGTTGTCCACGGAGCGCATGCACCGTGGAGCACTCCGCAAAATCGACAAGCAGCTTTCTATCGATTTTGTCAGTTGGAAACGTTCGAATGAAGTGTCTCCTGAACTCGAAGAGAATTTACCCACAATTCAGGATTATAACACTCGCCAGATTGAAAAGCGAAAGCAGTTAAAGGGACAGGAGGCACGGCGGGTCGCTCGTGTCGCGGCCGATCGAAAACACACAATGTAAAAAAACGAACTCGACCGTAGACATCACCTCAACCTGTTCCTATATTTCTTCTACAGCCAACCCATCTTGAGTGACCTGAGCGCTCATGCATCTGCGTTCGCAGGGCATGATCAGGTGAGGTGTATTTTGTGGAAGGAAAGATGATGCAGAGAGATCATTGTGTTGACTGCTGTTACCGTAACGGTGGGGCTAAGCCTGCTCGCGGAGTGATTGCCGCAGAAGACCTTGTTGCTTTGATTAAGCTTGTGCGTGAGCCGGGCGCTATTGCCGGACTTTACGCAATGTACAAAGAAAAGCAGGATAGCGAAAAATTGCTGGCCGCGGTGTTTGGCCCCTCTATTGAGGAGGGCCCGAAGTGAACATTCAAACTTTTCAAACCTCGCGTAAGGCGTCGAATGATCCCGTAGGTGACCACACTGTACGCACCATTCGCTTGGAATTCGAGAACATCCATACGGGACTGAGGCTGACGAGCTATAGCCCCGAGGAAGACCTGCGATGTCTTGAAATGCAAATGCAGCAATTCGATAGAACAATGGCGGGAGAAGATCGAAAACACCTGATCAGGTACAAGCCGCAGGATCTTTTCGAAAACGCCGCACATTGCATTGTAGCTGAGCATGAGGGGCAAGTTGTAGGATCAATGTACGCGCACCTGGATGATGCTAAGCTTCTCTGGATCAAGGGAGTTACAGTTGATGCGGGACGCTACCGGGGCAACCGTATCGCTTCGGCAATGGCTGCACTGTCAATACTTCACGGAACAATTGCGTCGCCGAGCATAAGGGGCGCCACCTGCGCCTATCGAATCCAAGCCGACGGCACGGAGAACCACGCCTCTGCGAAATCGCTCTCAAAAGTCGGGTTCCACCGGTCAGATGAAATTGGCTTCACCAAAATTTCCGGAACCTATAAAGACAGACACCTAGCTGAATTCTCAGAGCATGGTTCGTCCGGTCCGTTCTTTCGTTACCGCCGGATGTTCGCGACAAAGCGAAGCGTCTTGTCGAGCATGTTTTTTCTGCAAAACTGGTGCAACCACGTTTTGCCGATGCATCAGGCCTGAAGTTACCAAACTCACCTGGGCAAAACGCCGAGAAGGAGTCTAGCGAGCACTCTCTAGTTCACCTGCCGCGTCAGAAAATCCTCTTCGATGACGTCGATCAGCTTGCTTGCGTTGTCGGAGAGGTGTGCCCCCACCTGATCGCTAAACTCGATCAGCACCTTTAGCCCTTCATTTTTTTCGATCTGCTTCAGAAGCACGCTGATTGCCATCCGCGCCAGATCACTGCTTTCGATCTCGTGACGGGATTTCAGTTCAGAAAATGTAGCGAACAACTCGCCTTTCAGCCTGTCTCTCGGGTCGGCGGATGCGCCTGAGTATGGGTCACTTCTATCCAGCATCTGCAATTCCTTTCTCTGAAATATGGAGTGAAACAATGCCTGACAAGGATACCAAAACCGATGGCCTCAACGCAAAAATAACCGGCCTGATTGCCCAGGAGTTTAATGAGGACAATCGGTTAGGGGCAGCTATAGCCAATGCCAGCCCCGAAGCTCAGCAAGAAATTCAAAAGCAGATACGTCTCGCTGAACGGGTGCTGGAAGACAAGATCAAGTGGCAGAGAGAAACCCGCGGAGACCGTCTCACGAAAGAGCGCACCCGCATGCTGGAACGGTATATGAACGATCCCGCGCCGCGTCCGAATACGGCGGAAGCCCGTCAGAATGATATGAAGATCATAGAAGAACAGGCAGAACGAAAGATAACTGAGCGGGATGATTTCAGCCTAGAGAACACCAAGCGGGAAGCGAAGTCTTATGTCTATCAGATCTTGCGGAATGACCGTCAGCAGGCGCAGGAGCAGTCCCAAGACTACGATCACAGTCAGGGCTATTGAGGATGGGCCGGGCCCCGACACCTACTTTGACCTTGATTTCAGCGGTATTGTGTTGGGTAACTTCCCGCGTCCTCGATATCTGGGGAGTGGGAGAACTCACTACCGGACTGTTTCAGCTCTTCTTTTGGTTTTGCATTGCCATTGTAGGGTTGGAGCTCGTCAGAAGCCTGCGATTGTGGCGGATAATCCAGACAGCTATGCGCCCGACCGGACTACACGGGCGCACTTATCTGCCTTCGGTCAACACCGATCACGAAAGCACACTCAGCTTTGACAACAGCGATGGCGATGGCATTCCGCTGGGTCTCCTAGACAGCAAAATCCTCTACTGGCGCGGCAAAGGACATGCCTCTGTGCGCGCCCCTACGGAAGCAGGCAAGTCGGAGTCGTTTTCTGCGGGGGTCGGATTCAGCCTTGGTGCGCACCGGAACCTGATTACCACGGCAAAAGGGCCAGAACTTGCTCTTTTGACCACGCCCTACCGACGAGATGTTTTGGGTCAGGACGTGATCTGCATTGATCCCTGGCGAGCACTGAAGGGCACCGATCTCAAGAGTTATGACTTCAACCCCTGTTTCAACCTCATTCGCCTAGCCGAACAGGGCGATCACGAGATTTTCGACGAGGCACGCGGCATTGTTCATGCCCTCAAACCTGAGATGAATGCTGGTGGTGAGAACGCGATCTTCCGCTCACAAGGCAACGACTTCCTAGTCGCCAGTCTGGCCTTCACAGCTACTCAGGAGGCCGAAACCGGAGAACTGGTTTGCAACTTCGCCCATGTGGGTCGCGTTGTTAGCGGATCACTCGAAGAGGTCGAAGATTTCCTCTACGAGATGTGCCAATGCTCAGATTTTGACGGCGAGATTGCGCGCATGGGGCGGCGGTTCCTGAGCAAGATTAAAAACGTTCCGAAATTCGCCGAGTCCTTCATCACCGAAGCCAGCGATGCCCTGAAAGTCTTCACCACTGGGCCACTTGCCAAGAGCATCGAATATACAAACTTCGACCCCAGGACCCTGAAGCGCCCGGGCAAGGGTATAACTATCCATATAGTCATCCCCCCGGAAAAGCTCCTGACCCACGGTGTCTATGGCGGCCTTGTCTTAAACGCGCTGGCGATGCTGTGCATCCGCGCCAGTTGCTTCAATCCTCGGGTCACCATGCTTTGTGACGAGTTCGAGGCGCTGTGCAATGGGGCCAGTCTTCCCTTTGTGATGCCCGCGCTCAAAGTTGGCAGGTCACTGGGGCTGCAAGTGATAACCTTGGTGCAAGATACCCAAGGATATCGAACCTGCTTTGGCGATGACGCAACGGCCTTCACGACCCAAGCAGAAACCGTCATGGCCTGGGGAATCCGCTCATACGAAGACGCGCTAACCTATTCCCAACGCATCGGGCCTAAGTCGGTGATCACGGAATCCGCGTCGATACCGATGCTGGCAGATAATCAGGGCGGGCACAGCATCTCATCAAATGAGACCGGCGTTCCGGTTTACCGGCCTGACGAACTCATGCAGATGCCCAAATACACAGCAGTCCTGTTCCATCAGAACGATCCAGGGCGGCTGATTGACCTTCTAAGCTATCGCAGTGTTGATCCATGGGTGAAGCTGGCGGGTGAAGTACCAGGGGCGCCGCCCAAATCCAAAATGCGCGTTCGCTTCAAGGTCTGACGCGCGGGCTCAAACGCGTCTTTCCCTAACGATCAAATTCTTAAAATCAACCAGCATTGGAGAGAAACCATGCGCTTTTTCCGGCGCGGGGAGCCCCGCGTTGAAACAACTCCGCATCTGCGGCGCAGGCTCAAAAATAACCCTCTGACGATGCTGATCAAGCTGGCAATGGTGCCGCTGATCCCGCTTGTTCTGCTGTGGTGGTTCGGCAGTCCGGCACTGCTGACCACTTACAAATACTACGGATCACGCGCTGATCCGGTGATGAGCAAGTGCAATTACATCGCACTTGACGGCTGGCATGTCGTGACCCCGCGTTATGGGACCCGCCGTTGCCCTTACCTCACCCTGCTTCCCATTGATGTCAGAGTCTTCGTGGAGAACTTGCTATGATCGGTGCCAAGACCAGAGCCACAATTTCTGCTGCTGCGGCTGTTTCTGGGCTGCTGACCTATTCTGGTTTCACTTTGGATGCCGCTGTCGATGACTGGTATTTCAAGACGGTTTGCGCGTTGACAGCCATCGTGATCTCACTGGCGATGTCGACATTCTGGGCACATGCCTTTGGGATTATGCCTTACCTGAGCAAAGGCCGGGCGCGCTGGTCGGGATGGTCAACGACGCTTTCCGGTGTTCTGCTCATTCTTGCCTTCTCCACATATTGGAACCTCGTTTTTTTGTCGGGGGGCATAATCTCACAGGAAATGAGTAAGGGAGTTACAGCGCGCGCGGAGGCCGCGCTGGCCCTGTCAGCGGAACGCAGCAACCGTTTTGGAAGTTATTTGACTGACCTGCGGGCGTTTGAGAATGCCACCAAGTCCATCCGCCAGCGCGAAATCCGGGGTCAGGGTCTTAGTGATGTCCCAGGCGAAGGGCCGCTGTCGGATTTCATGGGCCAGGCGGTGGATGCGATCTCGACGGTACTGGCCTCGGTGCAAACCGCCACCGGGACGATCAACGCGTTGCAAGCCGAAGGAGAAACCTGCCTGTCTGATCTGAGGCGTCACTTGAGTGTATCTGACATGGAAGCTGCCGGTAGAGCGCTGACCTGCGTCAATCGCACGATTTCCGGGATCGCCGGGCAGGATGTGCTGGCATCAATCGAGCGGTCGTTGCGCAATCTGACCTCGGGCATTGTCGTGCCTTCTACGATCCGCACGGCATCGCAGAGACAGAATGTCCGAAACTTCATTGCAAAACGGCAGGCACAGGCAAACCGGATCGCGGATCAGATTGCGGCGGAACCACCGATTGCCATTCCATCGCTGAGCCTGCAACGCGACAGTCTGATGAAGGGCATTCTGACCCATTGGTCGTCGATCATTCCGCAGATTGCCACGGCGACCTCTGTAGATTTGTTGCCGCTAGTCCTGCTATTCTTCCAGACCGTTCGTGGCGACGATCAGCGAGGCCGTGGTAAGCCGCGTCAGGTCTGGACCGCCGCTGATCTGGAAGATGCGCTGCTGCAAATGGACTCTCTGCGTGGGACGCGGTCGGCCAATCCCATGCTGGACCTGCCGGAAGACGGTTTTATCGATCTTGGCGAGGGTGAGTATGAAGATGTCGATGTAACCGCGCGGGCCAACGACAGCGATGATCGGGGGACGTCGTGACACGCGCGGCGTTTCTCTCCCACTGGCAAGATGCCCGGACGAAAGCCCGGTCGTCTTACCTGATGCAAAAAATCGCATCCGCTCTTTACGTCACTCTTGGCGCGGCGGTGGCGGCCACAGCCATCGCTCTACTGGTGTATGATGTTCTGCGTGGTGGTGACTTCGGCCTGCCGTGGGACGACCGGGCGGCAAAAGGTGAAGACAGCCCTGAAGCAGCAGGAGAAATCCGCCATTATTCGGAGTTCGTCACGGTTAAGCATACATCGCTCAACTTCAATATCACCACGGGCATCAGGTACGACAACTCGGCGGATCAGAACATTGAAGCGCAGTGGTGCTATGCCCAGAAGAACAAGAGCGGCGGCGATGGGTTTGCCGTTCAGCTTACAATTCAGGAAATCCGCGCTGGCAAAGCCCTGACATACGCGCCTTTCTCAGTACAGACTTTGCGCGAATTTGGCCTGACGCAGGCCCAGGCCAAAGGGCTGGTGGGTTATTGCCGGTTTAGGTAGCGGCCGTCTTCCTCATCCGCGTTTCGTCACCAGGTGCCGCCAAAGTCATCTTCTGTCTCCCTCTCCTTTCGCCTTCGATTTGAATTGACTGCCTCATTTGATCGGGCGGTCCGGAGGAAGCTCCATGCCAACATTTTCCAAGTATCTAAGACGGTTCACTTTGTGTCTGGCATCGATTGCCGTGCTCCCAGCACTTGCCGAGCCCAAATATGAACCGGTTCATGACTACCACCCCACATCGATCTTTGCGCAGGTCGGGCAACCAGTAGGTAGATTGAGAGTAAGAACAGATCGCGGCGCGAGTGGATGCACCGGCTTTTTGATCTCATCGCGTCACATGATCACTAATGAGCATTGTGTTGGTGGGCGGTACTGGAACCGCGACAGCGAAGAATGGCTGCCTCGTCAGGTTCTAGACGTCACATTTGAGATGGGAGTTGTCGATCCCAACGACCCGCAGCGTATCGAAACCTTTGCTGTCCATATGCCTCCGGTGGAAATGGATGAGGCTTTGGACTATGCGATTTTGACCATTGCGGGAAGTCCAGCGGAAACATTCGGGTTTTTGTCGATTTCCGCTGAGACTCCGCAATTCAAAACACCGCTCTGGATCATCGGGCACCCCAAACTGAGAGTGCAGCAGATCAGCCGCCTGCATTGCAGGGTGATTAAGCACCCAAGACCGCATCCGCGCCGACTGCATCACACTTGCCCAACAGAGGGTGGGAATTCAGGCTCGCCGGTATTTGACGCCTCAACCGGCGACGTCATCGCAATCAACAACGCGCACTATTCTGCAGAAGTTCGGGACATCGGCCTTGCTGTGCCCTTTTCCCTGATTGCTGAGCAGTCACCCATCCTGCGCTCCATCATAGATGGTCAATAAGTTTCCCTGGCAGCGACCATCCTTTGGTCTCGCAGGACCAGGTTTCAATCTCACTCCAAACTCAAGACAAAAGAAAGGACAGCTATGTTCGACACTCTTCTGACGCGCCTGTTTCCGCCAGCTATACTGGGTGGAGTTGCTCTTTATCTGTTAGTGACGGTGATCTGGCTTCAGCCGCTCGTGGAACGGCGCATGGCAGAAATCCAGCTTATCCCAGCCTGTGAGGCAGCCTTGGCGAGTGATCACGCTGAAGCAATGGGACGAAGGAATCAAAGCAAGTCCGAAGCGCAAATCGCACTGGGCATTCTGGATCAGGTTCTTAGGGAAACCGGCTTGGATCAACTGCCTGCTGTTGATGACACGCTGGATATGGCCAGGCAGGTGGCCGATAACGGTAAACCCGCACCACCGCGCATGTCGGCGTTAGACAAATCCTCGGTTTGCGGATGCAGCGTTGATCTGGCCTACTCCGATCTTGGGTTTGCGCTCACGCTGCATGTTGCCTCTGCCAGAACCTATTCCGGCTCAAGAATCAACGCTCTGCAGCAGTCGGTACTCAGCAAAGCCTATTCTGGTCAATGCGGTGAACTCCCATGGAGGAAAGGATAAGAGATGGCGGAAACCATATATTTTGAACGTGGCAAAATCCGTGTCACAAACACGTCGCTGAGTACCCGATTCAAAGACGAACCGCTGCTTGCAGATCAATCAGTGATCGTCGGGCGCGATCCTGTTTGGATGAGCGCCATTGTCGCTGTCGGACTGATGCTCTATGCAATCAGCTTTGGCGACTTGCTCTATGGCTACGAGCAAGCCTTGCTGATCGGATGTGGTCTGCTTGCTGTTCTGGTCGGCGCATGCACAGCCACGTTGCAGATTGGTCAATATATGCGGGAACGTACCGTGTTGGTCTCTACGATTTGGACCGTGAACAAGGTGCGCCGCGCAATCGCGAAAGCCAAAGCCGAAAACCCCAGACAAGTTGCGCGGTCAGTCATACCTGACGACGCAGAAAGCTAGATCGAATTATTTGATCCTATTGAAGCTGTGCCGGTGCCGGGGAAAGAGCCTCGGCGCTTCGCGTCTGCAGTCCAGGCAACCGACCTGTTTCATGAGGCGGCGCAGAAAGATCTGGATCGGGTTCCTGAGGCTCTAGCCCAGCATGTTGTCGCACACGCTCAGGCATGTCATCCAGAATACCCGTTTCCAGCTCTTCCAAGTCAGCCTCAGTTATCTCACCGTCATCAACTTCGCTACGCGCCGCATCCAGTCGCTCCTGGAATTCCAGTAGTTCGGTGCGTTCAGCGATCAGCTGTTCTTCGAGTTGAAGACCGGCTGAATAGTCTTCCCAGGTTGGGCGGTGATCTTCGATCAGCGCTGGATCAAGAACATCTGCCGAGACTTCGGCCCCATGTTCGTCAAAGACTTGCGTTCCATCTTTGGTCTTAAACACACGACGCCCGTCTTCCATGACATATGCACGGTCCAACATGCCTTCAATCCTGGCACGTGCGGCATCAAGAAGCTCCTGGTTTTCCATCAACGCATTCACCGTGGCAGTGTCGTATCTATCCAGCTTCAGCTTGAACTCTCTGATCTGCGCGTCTGATGCGACGGCGGTTGCTGCAGCAATAGACGACATGGAATCTTCTGCTTGGTCTGCCAGTTTCTCGCGGCGCTGTTGATCGTGCCTTGCCCGAATGAACCATTTGCGCTGACGCAGCCATTCCGAATGGCGTCCACGTTCGTCGCTCGCAAAATGTTCACGCAGTTGCACCATCTATTCCCCGCATTCCTTTCTGATCATCGCAAATATCAACGCATCGACATGCTTGTCCCTGTGCCGTCCAAACCAGTCGTAAAGCTTTTTCTTCTGAGCGGCATCCTGGGTATAAAACCAATCAAAGATGCATTGTGTTCCACTCTCGTCCGGCTTGTCAGCCCGCCACCGCGCGAACGCAAAGCCATCGACGAGCCCGGACAAATAGCCATGTCGCTGCTCGCTCGACATTTTAGTCAGCACATCATCGGCTGTCAGCGCGGCTGCTTCTTCTGCGGAAGATGCAAACATCGACGCCGACAATACCATCGCAGAAAATTGTGAATATTTCTTTAATCTTAACGATTTGTGCGTGCGCATAACCGACCGGTTATGTGAAATTTGCGCTCTCTCTATCAGATTTGGTAGAATGGACAAAGAAGTTTGAAAAAACAGTAGCTTGGCAGAATTGTCATAGGACAAAAGGCAAGCTCGCAGCCTCAACGCAGAAAGGGTCGGTTTCGTGCATTCAAGTGCGTGGCCGGCCAATTCTGGTAAGGCACTGAAACAGAATGAAAATAGGGTATTTACGCGTCAGTACGAAAGATCAGTGTGAGGATCGGCAGATCGATGCCCTTCGGCCCATTTGCGACGAGTTGCACATAGAAAAGCTGCCCGCCACTGCCGAGGCGCGGCCTGTCTATAAAGACGTGCTCGCAAAGTTACAGCCTGGCGATGTCTTCGTGGTCTGGGATTTGGATCGGGCGTGGCGTTCAGCGATGGATGCACTGGTCGAACTGCACGAGCTTCGTCGGTGTGGGGTAGAAATACAGATTGCGAGCATGAATATCGACACCAGCACACCGATTGGAAAGTTGCTTTTCACCTTTATCAGCGGGCTTGCCGAGTTCGAACGTGACACACTCCGGCAGCGAACCAAACAAGGGCTGGAAGCCGCCCGCAGGCGAGGCAAACGCATCGGCAGGCCTCCAAAGGTTAGTGAGCGGCAGGTCCGACGCGCACAAAAAAAGCTGGAGAACGGCGAAGCTAGCGTTGATGAACTAGCGGCGATGCATGGAATTCATCCGTGGACGTTGCGGAGGCGGATCAGCGAGCTGGAGACTGAGGGCACCTAGTTTTGACAAAGATTGCCAATTCATGTCATACTAAGAATATGGAGGATCGAGACGTGGCAACAATGAATGTATCCCTGCCAGACCCAATGAAGGAATGGGTGGAGGCACAAAGTCAAACCGGACGTTACAGCAATGCCAGCGACTATGTGCGTGATCTGATCCGGCGTGACCAGGAGCGCAGCGACAAGATCGCCCAAATACAAAGGCTGATCGACGAGGGCCTAGTCAGCGGGATCAGCGACAAAAGCGCGGACAAGATATTTGACGAAGCGCGCGCGCGAGTTGAGGCGCGAAACAACGAGTCATAATGGGATACCGCCTTACGCGAGACGCAGAACGTGACATCGGATCAATCGCTGAGATCGGCATTGAACTTTTTGGCACGGAGATAGCCCGCGCCTATCATATGGCATTATTTGACGTCTTCGATTTGATCGCTGACAATCCCCGCTTGGGACGCGAACGAACGGAACTTACTCCACCGGTTCGGGTGCATCCGTTTCGTTCCCACATCATTCTCTACAAGATCGAAGAAGCCGACGTACTGATCATCCGGGTGCGCCATGCGCACGAGGACTGGATCAGCAGTCCAATGTGACAGAATCGCCAAAGCAAAGTGAACAGATCTCCTTGCTTGGCCAATGTGTTCAACCTGTGCAAGTTTGAAAAGTCGCTAAGCAATAATAGACTTCACGCGGACAACTCCACCCGGGCCGCCGCGGCACCGCCGAAAGGCAATAAGGCACGCGGCAATTCTCTTTGAAAGGAAATAGGCCAGATGGGCTCAAACGGTTGTCACAACAAGACTCTGGAAGAAGATGCGACGATTAGCATTCCAGAATGAAGTAAGTATTTTAACATTATAACTTTTCGCAAAAAGTTACAGCGACATTTCTAGGCCTGGACTCGTGAGGGCTGGACCTTGCTGGTTCAGGCAGTAACCCCCCAGTTCGAGAATGTTCGCCCATTGTGCTGCCCACCATATAACCGTGGTTGGGCCTCGCTTCATGAGCTACTGATGCAAATCCCCTTGCGTCATGAAAATGGTCAACCACCGCATATTCTTGAAGTGAGCCAGGTTCTCGCTGCCCCTCTGGATCGATACCAGTACCGCCATAATCAATACCTCTGAGAAAACGTCCGTAAGCTGACTTATAGTGGCTCCAACCCTTTGGGCAGTTTTTCGCGCCAATCTCACCTTCCCCACCAGACGTAGAAAACGCCATAATCGCTCCGGGAGGGGTAACAAAGTAAGTGTCGACAACTGGAATCGCTGAAAACGCGAAAGAAGTCACAGAAGTGTTTACTTTAATTACTCCAAGGTCGTAAACGAGTTTCACAGGATCATTTGGGGATTGAGCGGGAGGAGTATTACGGGAACAGTCTATCTGGGCATTCGAGCTCCTAATAGAAATAGGCTTTAGCAACGCATTTTCAAATCCGGGTGTATTGGTCGGGGACTTCGCGCTATGTGTAATTTCTTCGTTTTGGTCTTCATCGTAATGAGAAATAGAGCACACGTACCCACTCTGCAGAACGGATAAGAGGTGTATTGTTGCATCAAGAGTTGAATCCACTTCAAAGGAGACGAAGCTATCATCTGGCGCAAAAGATTTCAAAGCAATATTCACAGATTTTCTAGCGGCTTGTTGACAAGAATTCCAAGCTTTTCGCCCTTCAGCGCTGGCATCTACAACTTCACTTAGAACATCCTGCGTAAACAGTCCAAGCTGCTCCTGCTCTGAGCACCAACTAGTGAGTGCTTTCCGCGTTGCTAGAGTGCTCCCGGAACCACTGCCTGAGATTAACCCCGGAATACTCGCTTTCGCCGACGAAATCATTGACTCTGACATCTCAGAGGATTCCATCCGGCAATACTCACTAAAATAATAGGCAGTCCTGTGAAGAGCGGAGTTTTGCCGAGATACCGTCTGCGCTCCATATTCTAGGTATGCATTGCAGTGATCGAATTGACCCGACTGCGCTAACGCCAAATTCGGTTGCAGCAAAAGAGCTAAAATACATACCACCCACCTCATAACCAACTCCTGATGACTCAAGCGAACTCATGCTATTGGGTCAGAACCCTCTTTTATACTATCATAAAAGTAGATTCTCCCGAAGGAATTTCCTCCTAGATCAGGCTCAACCAAAGATCGAGGGAGTTGCCAATGCACGGCCAGAACTGGAAGGGAGGCCCTGGTCTTGCTCAAATTTTTTGTTCAGCCGCTATCATCACCCGTCCAGGCAGGATCGCCTTAGGGCGTGCGCTCAACCGCGTCAACCACCGAAACCCACGTAGGGGCACAATCCACGGTGATGCCTAGAGAGTGACCCACAAGCTCACAGAACGCACGACTTTAACGAAAACCGAAGGTGACGTGTTCATTACATTTGAAATGTCTTAATTGGCCACTTCTCCTTAACCCCTCACGTTCCTTTGCCCTTCGCAACCCGCTGAGATTCAAAAAAACAATCCCTCCAATTGGCCGCACCTCTACTGAGTTTAGAAAACTCCGCTTCGAGGAATAGGAGGTATTTTTGACCAGGATAAGATTCCACAGCCTTCGAAACAAACTCCTTAGCTTTGTCCAAGTTGCCTTCTTTGTGGCTGATTTCTGCAACGCTGATGAGCATTGTGGCTTCGATTCTCTGTGAGAATTTCAACCCATTTTTGTGATGCCGCTGGGCTACATACATCTCCCAGTACTGCTCTGCTTTATTGAGGTCGCAGTATAAGATCATTTTAATAACCGCCCCAGCTGAAAAACACTCGAGCGTATGGTAAGCCGTATCCCCGTATCGCTCATCAATGATCCTAACTGTCTCATTAAATTTTGGGCTTCGAAATTCTTCTGCGAGGCTAAGGTTATAGGCTAGGTAGTGAGCGACCATGGGGCCTCTGTCTTCAGCTTTGGTCAGGTTGGGCAAGAAGTTTTCAATCTTCCGCATTACTTCAGTTTGGTCTGTAATCGCAGCGCCATCCTCGATGTTGCATTGGAAAATTTGATCTAAACACGCAGAAAGGTTGCGCCTCGAGATATTAGTACCATACCCATCTGCGCTGTGAATCCAGTAGTGTGACGCCAATCTCCTAACAGAAAGGCATGGCAGATCGCCTCTGTAATCGAATTGCTGCTTAGTATGTTCTGCAGATTTTCTTACCCTCTGACCGATCACATGCCTGACGAGGCGAGCTAGTCCTTGAAAAGTCAGATGACTATCACCAGCAGCCCAATCAGTCTCGGCGAAACCATGGGGGTGCCGGAGATTGTTATCAAGTTCCTTTAAGCGGTGGACATATTGAGAGCGCACCTGATAGGCGTTCTGTAGCAGTTTCTTAAGGTCGAGCCTCGAGGGTGGCATGATAGCAGACTGAGCTTCTGATCTAAAATATTCCGGGGAAACATTAGATAAAACGAATTCTCTAAACTTTGCTGACGCCTTCACCTTCTCTGTGTCGCAAATCGCAGATCGCACATTCTTTGCCACGTCTGGGCTACACCCCTCAAGAGCGGCATCAACTTTAACTCTCTTGCTTTCCTCAATATCTACCCATTCAACCTCTGCATTATTGATGTTTTGTTCTATAGACTCAACAGCCATAACAAGAAGGGAATATGCCAAGCTCGGTTCATCCTTCATTCTATGGGTCGCCAGAACATAACGGCGCATGCCGTTTAATATTGCTCTAAATTCGCCTCGTTCTAGAAGCCACATCTTCTTGATGAAGGCTCGAAGCCCATCTACATCCTCATCGCTAACATGAACACTTTCATCGAATGTTCGAATGAGGAACTTATTACTGGGGAGCCCCCCGAGATCAGAAGGTTGGGTGGAGATTAATCTATTTAGGCTTTGTTCACTCGTGGTAAATGTCAGGTTCAATACAAATGAGAGAACAACAGCGAGGTCGGCAGCGATATCTGTTCCCGCAGTCGAAACAAGAACTTCCTTTTGCCCGCTAGGGGTCACTGCCTCAAGGGTTTCAGTTGATTCACCAACCCAAGCTTTGGCGGGGTTCCCAACGCTGGCAGGCATAAGGTTCCCAAAGGCGGTTTCGATTGTCGGAGAGCCAAATCGAACGGCATTTGTGTAGAGGACATATCTGTGTTTTGTCGATGTTAATTCAACATTTCTCGAAAATTTACCTGTTGCTATTTGAAGCATGTTTCTATCCAAAAAAACCTAATTAGTCGCGCAAGCTTCAATGCTGATCGCTAGCATAACCGTTACTATATCACTGTAGCGACAGTAAGAAAGAGGAAGAACCTCTGCCATCTTTTCAGTGATTTTAGTCGCCTGGCAGGCGTTCCTACCGTTGTCGGGCGACGGCGAGCCATCCCCCCTTTTTTTCTGAAGTTCGTTGCCCGGGTTCCGATCTCGCTTCAACGTATTGGCTTAGCCGAAATTTGAAGCTGCAGGACGCTGCGAGCTTATACAGCTGGTCACAGCCTGAAAGGGTTGTTGCTTCAGTTGTACCCCTTCGACGCGCAAACGAACCCTTAACGAGCCACCTCAGGGCTACTTTTGGGGCTCATTTTCGAGTATTATCTCTGATCGAAACACACTGCCTATGGTCATTGTTGCAGACCGTTCCTCGCCTTTTAGCATGCATCGTCCAACGCCTGCCTCCCACTCTACGCCGGATTCGGAAATGAACTCTTCTATGGTTGGTCTTTCTTGCAACTCTTCTAGGGCTGCCTCGAGAAGCCCCTGTCTTACAATCACACGATGGACCAAAGTATCGCCAACGATCACAGGCCGTGGCAATGAGAACTGACGCTCGCGGCCAAAAAAACGCTCTCCAAAACGAAGGGTCCGCGCTCTACTTCTTAGCTCATCTCGGGCACGCTCGTTTCGTTCATGTACCGCCTGCACTCGTTCGTCTTCCAATTTCTTTGAATATCTCTGCCTTGCTCGAAGTGATCTTCCATATGGTGAAGCGGTTGCTTCGGCAGCCGTTTCATAACCTGCTTGGCGCAACGCTTTTGACATAACACATCGCGTGGCTGCATCGTCCGCAAGTTTCAGATCCTGCTCTTCCACTATAAACGGCTTCTCTGGATCAGGATCGATAAAGGTTAAATGACTTGGTTTCCCAGCCTCAACGCCAATCTGAAGCCCACTGACAAGGCGCTGCCCTGTATGGCCCGTTGGAAAAATAATTGATTGCTTTTGTGCAATCCCCCGGGTCGGAGGAGGCCCAACTTCCCCTAACTGTCTTTCGCTGTATTTGCGCCCAGATTGGGTGCCCTTGCATTCAATTACGTGCCAGTCGCCCCTGATATCGCGAGCCACAAAATCTGGGGTCTTGTTAGGGCCGCGCTTAGCGGTCTTCTGTTGAGCTGCTCCAACTGAGGCCGCGATGTACTCTACGAAGTATCGCCCATCTACTATCCGGTCTAAATCTAAGCGTTCATTCAGCCAAAGGAGCGGCGCACCCATTCCAAAATCATCACTTAGAATAGTCTTTTGATGCGCGTCCAGGTCTGAGAAACTATTGGTCAGCCGAAGATCAGGATCAGGAGTGATGGCAGAAAGGTATCTCACCCAGGCCCAGAACTCGCTCAATGAAACCCCTGTCGTAGTGGTTGGTGTTGTGAGGTAGCCGATCAAGAGTAACATTGCGGGAAAATCAATGTCCCATGTCCGAGTTCCCTTGTGAAAGGTGCTTGGGAATGTGGGGATATGTCCTGGTCCGGGCCAGGTCGAGTCTAAAACCTCGACGGAAAGAGTTCTAATCACAATATCAATCCTTTAAAGAGATTTTCTCTGAGCTCAGGGTATCGCGTCCGCTGCTAAGCTTATCTTTGGATCTGCGATGTGCAATACTAGGGCAAATGCGCCTCAATGTGGTCCGGCTCTTGGCAATTGCTGTGAAAACGGGTGTCAGGCGGAAGAAAGTGCTTTCTGCATAGAGCTGATGTTTTGAGCGCGAAAGGACAATTGAAGTTTATCTGGTAGGGCTACGACACTAAAAAAAGTCAACATAGAGCCCACCGGCGTCACGGTCGGCGGGCTGTGTCTTGAGAGCTAAGCTGGGCCACTTGGCTTTTGGCTGAGCTTCTCCGAATTTGGTTGGCGTTCGTCATTGACAGTCCGAAGGACAAGTCTTCCATCAACCGGCAGCGCATCCATTTGCACCTCGAACCCCTCGCCATCTTTGTGAGCCCAAGCCGCAGCAATCTTGCTCCAGTAGGAATTTTTTCCATCCTTGCTGTTTCTGACAGTATATCCGAGCATGTAGGGCTGGCTGAAGCCCGGCGCTTTGTTGTAGTCTTCTTTTAGAGTAGTATCTTTTTTCATAATTCCTCCTTTTTTTCAATTATTTACATCTGAAGCACATCCTCTGCCCTTCTGCAAATCCTAACCTCTTTGTCCATACAATCGTAGCGCAAAGGAGATACGCCAACTTGATGCCAAGCGCCTTACCCCTCAGGTTGCTCGGTAGATTAGGCGCTCACCACAAACCTCTGTCGGTGAATATTCCATCGCCAAATCGCGGGCGATGGCATCATAGTCGATATAGAATTGCAGGTTCTCCGGGATCTCCCCAAACAGGCCTTCCTTGACAAACTGCTCTGCCAGTTCCCGCATGGAGGCGACGTGATAGAGGTCAATTCCGTAGTGATCAGGATCGACCTGCGGATCGAAGCCATAACCGCACTCGCGAACTGCAATGATTACATTGATCTTCTGCCAATCTTCCCACGTCTCAACGCATTCAAAATAGTCGCAAAAGTTCGCTAGGTTGACACCTATTGCCTTGGCCAGATCGCAATCGATGCGCTCACCATCGATGAACTGGATCTCAAACTCTTCAACCGTGTCTCCGTAGCAGTTCGTCAGCTCAGCAACCTTGTCGCCATACTCTTCGGCACTGGTAAAATGGAAGCCCGTCGCACTAAAGTCATAGGGCTGGGCGTAAAGGGTAGTCGTCACATCGTCCTCGCTTTCTCTTCAAAGGCAAAGCCGTCACTTAAACTCCGCGCTTGAACCTCTGCCCAGCGGCGAGCGTCCAACTTCGGCATCCGTGACGAGCCCTGCGAGGAGAGGGTTGGACGTTCGATCAAACTTTCCGGGGATGGCTCAACATCTTCTCGGGAGACCGCAAAAGCGGCGGAAGATGATTGACCCACAGCATCGCGTCACCGGATTTGATGTACGCTGTAAAAACAGGTTCCTAGCGTGTGAAACACACGCACAGATCGTCTGCCTCTGCTGTAGAGCCGTGTGGTTGGTATAGAGAAAGCTAACTTTCCCATACAAGCATTCGTGTCAAAAATTTCGCCTGGCTGTTTGCTATAGATGCAGGGAAATTAATGACTTCGATCGAAATGCTGGAATAGCTTTATGCCACTATGGGCTATAGCGTGATTTGCCAGATAGATTTCGAGTCCCTTTGCAGTGCGGATAGCCGGAACAACCCCAGAACTGCCCGCCCGCATTTGGTCCTCTTCGTGCGGTTCGCTTCACCATGGATTTGCCGCAGAAAGGACAATCCGGCACAAGAGCTACACCAGTATGTTGCGGGAGGGACGTCGTTGTAACGGGCGGTGCTTTGTGTGGCTGCGGGGCTGAGCGCTGTGGTGGTGTTACCGTCAATGCCACCGTGGATGGGGGAACAGAAACCCCCAGTTCTTTCAAATCACGTTCGGCCTGTGCCCTTGCGGCAAGTGCCTCAGTAAGCGCCCTGTCGCTCTTCGCGCGTGCAGGCAATGTGTCTAATTTTGTCCGTGTGTTTCGAAGAGTGCCCAACCCACTGCGGATCGTGGATTCCAGCTTGGCTTTCTCAGTGGCGAACCGCCCACGTAATGCCCTTTCGTCGGCAACGTCCTGAGCGTTTGGCGTCCGGTCATACTTGAACCGAGACTCGTGCCTGCGCCGCCATGCCAATAGTTTGCCGGTCATCACATCGCCAAAGCCGGGAACCCGTAGAACTGCAGGACGGTTTACATCAGCTGCGGTTTCGATACCGAAAGAAATCAGCATCGCTGTCTTCGCAGGTCCGATACCAGAGATGTTCGCACGACGTACCGAGAAGCTATCAAGATACGCCTGTCGCTGACGCGCCTCACGGTTGGACTTGAGTATCATCACCTCGCGCGCAAGCGTGTCGTCATGCCTTTTGTAGGCGGAGATCGCGGCGTCCAGATCACCACGTACTTTCACAACCTCAGTCAGTCCATTACGCTGTACAAAAGCGTTCAACTCGCGCTGCACCTGTTCATCGGTATCTTTGTAAGCCTGAACAAACCGGCTAGATGACACCTCACGATCATTGAACGTAAACCAACCCCAGATTGCCAATCCAATCCAAACGTAGAATGCTGGCGCAGCGTATATGAGCCCCACAACCGCTCCGCTCATCATGAGCAAACCAAAAAGCGCGCGCCCACGTTTACTACCCTTAGCCTCGCGCAGAGCCGCACTGGTGCCACGAACCGAAGTCGCAGGGAGCAATTCGCCAACTGTCGGGAAGCGGAACGCCAAAATTTCGCGAATGGCTTGTTCGGTGCCCCTCGAATCGGTCGGAATATTCGGGGTAACCGCCGACAGGTCCGGGAACATGTCCAGACCACTTTTGGCGGTCAGCTTGCACCATACGCAACCCTTGGCAGCACTGGGATAGTAGTGTGTCTTGACCTTGCTACAACGGCTCAGAGAGCCTTCCAGCTTCGACAAGGCGCGTATCCAGTCCAGCGCGCTAGGACGCGCGCCCGGTGACAGTCCGAATGCGTCTTCGAACGCCTTTGAAACCGTGTCTGGAAACAGATCGAGTGTTAGGGCGCCGGGCGGCGGTTTGGTCTGTGTTTGAGATTGCCGCAACTGCGAGTAGGCGAACCGGTTCTGGGCAATATCTTCGCCCATTGACGTTTCGGGGCCTTTACGGATTCCGGCGTACGGGTGCTTTCCCATCAAAAGCAAATGGAAAATCGCCACCGCCAATCCAAAATTGTCATGTGCAAGTGTGCGCTCCACTGTCGCTAGGTTTTTTCCGTGAAGCTCTGGTGGTGTGAAATCCGGTACGCCAACGACACAGGGGTAGGACGTGCCATTCAGGCGAAACTGAAAACTGTCGGCATCAATCAAGGCAACAGTTGCATCGGGCGCGACAAGAATGCCGGAATGGTTCAAATCTCCGATAACACATCCCGTTTGGTGGACCTTCCCAACGGCACGTGCAACGTTCAGCGCTGCATGTATCAGAAACCGATAGTCCGCCTTCGGAAAATGCCGCATCCGTGATTTGGGGCTGTATAGCTCGTGCAGCGGTCGATAGCCCGAAACGAGCCGCATAACAAAGCCAAGGAAACTCCCACTTTGGTCGGTTACAACTTCACCAGGGTACGCGATCAGATCAGTTTTAAAGGCAAGGCCTTCGCCCACCATCGCTCGCACTTTGTCTTCCCGCTTTGAGCGAAGATCTGCGTTATAAATTTTGACTGCTTGCCCGGCCCGCCCCTTGATCGCATAGACTTCGCCTTCTCCGCCTTTGCCAATCTGTTCAGCGACGGAGACACGGTCCTTCCCGATGACGATATCTTGCAACGTCATGCTCCCGAAATGAGAATGAGCGTTTTGTCATCGTCAGTACGTTCACAGATAGTCTTTCCTGAAAGGTAGGATCCTAGCTTCGCTGACAACTCAGGAAGCCGCCCAGCACCCGGTGCGTTATCAACTGGCCGCAACATAGGATTGAAGAACTGAGGCGATGCCGATTGGTCTAAGTGCGATAGCGCCAAGTCGCCGATACCGTCAGAAAACAGTGCGAAGGCGTCATGTGACCGCGTGTAACGCGAGATATTTAGACGGGGCTCAGGATCATCGGTCACAAAGTATGTGGTTGACGCGTATTCACCGTTTTCAGGCCAACAAAGAACATCCCATTCTTCAGTGCGGCGCGCTACGACGGCACTGTCTCCGACATGCAAGGTCAATGTTTCGTCCGGCGTTGAAACAACTGCGGCCAATGTAGATGCGAATTGGCGAGGTGCTCTTTCTCGCTTCTCCGCAATTGCCGCAATCCTGTCGCGAACTTCATCTATCCAATCTGCAAGCAATTCATCACTCGGCAAGCCCGAATTGTCATGGAACCAATCACGAAAAAGTACCTTCAACGTTCGGCACACAAGCCATGCCCCGCAAGCGCCAAACTCAGCACTTCCAGCACCATCTGATACAATGGCAAACACACAATCGCCCCGCATCACCGAGACGGCATAGGCATCTTGCAGCCTTTCCCCGCTCCGAATATGGGACGTGCCGACTTCCGAAGCAGCCGCCCACCGCCAAGCCATGGGGTTATTCCGCTACTGCCCAGCCATCCGGGGCGGTGGGGTTTACGAGCGGCACGGCATCGCCAGGGTTGGATTGCGAAACTGCGCTAAGGGAACTGGAAAGCCACTGGAACAGTTCTTTGAAGGCCAGCCCTTTTAGCTTCAGGGGCTGACGCGTGGCGATCTGCCCAAGTACACCCATGTCCGCCTGCTCAACGCCCACAGCATAGAACATGAACTCTTTGCGTTCTTCGCCCTCATGGACCCGCCGTTTTGCTTCGCCCCAGCTATCAGTTGGTGCGCCGTCAGTAATGAGGAACACCCAAGGGCGGAAGATTTTTAGCCCGTTCTCACGGATATGATCCTTTCTACCGCGCAACATATCTAGGCCAGCTGTGATCGCTTCGCCCATTGGCGTAGCTCCTCCAACTTCCAGAGTTTCGGGAAAAAAGTTGTCAACGGTAGTGAACTCATTTCGGGTTTCAACTGGGCCGAATGTAATGATTGCCAACTCTACACGCTTTGCAGCAAGCGAGTCTGACGTGAGCTCCTGTCGAAGTGTAGCCAACCCTTCATTAAGTTCTGAGATTGGAGCCCCATTCATCGAATATGATGTATCTAGCAGCAGCAATACTGGGCATCGCGGCTCTGGGTTCTCCATCAGTTCGGCGTCAACAAATGGTTCTTGTTCAAATTCGTTCATGCCTGCCCCTCAAAAATAGGATTTCGTCGCGGTATCACGTTTAGGCTGAACGCACTACACAGGACACGCGCCAAAAGGTCCATAGGCTTGATGAGACAAACACTCTTGTCGGGTCGGTTACGCGAGGATTGGCCCGATCCACTGAACACGCCACCATCTCAGTAAGGGTCAACTTTTGCGAAGTTACTTTATAGAAACGGCAGATCGGTCTGGGCCGAGGTGGTTCACACCTTTTTTGCCCAGGGGATGCAACGGGGGTGCGCAGCGACCCCCTTGCCAAGGGGGTGCGGTGTCATACACCCGCACACATCTTGCGGAACGTATCTTTTCTCTTTCTCAAATTGCCGTCACTTGCCAACTCTCACGCCCCCGACGCCTCATGAACCGAGATTAGATCTTCAACGGTTTCGCCGCGAATTCACACTGAGCCCTTGGCGAACCTTGATCGCTTGCCAGGCCTTCGCGCGCAGCACGTCGTGAACGGCGCTATAGGCAGGACGCCGTCTGTAAGCTTTGGCATCGCCTCCGCTGAAACCTGTCATAGCAGCAATTCTCTATAACTGATCGAACTGGCATAACGTAATCGGTCGGCTTGTTGTGGCGTCAATCTCGTCTGTTGCGACGCGCTATTATTTCGGCTGTTGCCTATCGGCTGAGTCTCAGTCAAGCTCCCCCAAAAGTAAAGAAATTACGTTCGCACGCAAGTAGAGGTTTAAGGAATTGGTTGATCAGTATGCCTGAAATCATCAGCTTCCAGCAAGCGATTGAAGCCACAGAAGGTGACGACAAGGCTCTCCTGATCGGCAACGGCTTTTCCGCGCAATACTTCAACTACGCGAACCTTCTGGCGGAGGCCCAGCTAGACGACGGCAGCCCCGTCAAAGCGCTGTTTGACCAACTTGGCACCGTGGATTTCGAAGCGGTTATCCGCGCTTTGGAAGACGCAACCATCGTCGAGCGAGCCTACGGAAACGACGTTCATGCAGGCGAACTCGAAGCCGACGCTCAAAGGGTAAGGGAAGCCCTCGTCACCGCCGTCAACGCGACCCATCCCGCCCATCGGGAAGACCTCGAACTCCAATATGAAAGCGCGGCGGCGTTTCTGAAGCACTTTAGCAAAGGGCAGGTCTTCACGTTAAACTATGATCTGCTGCTCTATTGGGTGAATTTGGAAAAAAGTCTTTTGACCGATGGGTTTGGCCTTGGCGAAAACGTGGAAGATGGGCGTTTCAAAGGCCCGTTCCAAGAAGGCGCATACTGCCGAACTTTCAACCTGCATGGCGGCTTACACCTTTTTCAAGACAGAGTCGGCGATGTTTACAAGGCTCTGAACGATGGTGATGGTGTCATAGCGAACATCACGCACGAGATCGCGAACAACGGACGCCTTCCCCTGTATGTAGCCGAGGGCACTTCGACATCGAAGCTGCGCAAGATCAACTCCGTCGAGTATCTCCGCCATTGCTATCGCACGTTGCAGGAAACCACTGCCGCTGTTTTCGTGTTCGGGCACAGCGCAGATCCAAACGACGCTCACATTTATGATGCAGTTTTCGGTTCAAAGGCTAAGCACGTCTATTTCGGCGTCTTCCAGCCGAACGGCGACAAGGTCACGGCCTTGGATGCCGAACTGGCTAAGTACAAGAAGCTCGGAGGAAATGGCGTCCCGTACAGTTTCTTTGACTCTGAGACCGCGCGTGTCTGGGGCGGGCCGCCAGAAGGAGAAGAAGATGCAGGCTGACGATCATGCGGTCGAAGAAATACTGGCTGAGGGACGCCGCTTCATGGTGCCGCTCTATCAGCGAAAATATCAATGGCACGACACACAGCTCATTCCATTCTGGGAGGACGTCGAAGCCAAAGCCATCGAGGTTCTGGAGGGCGAGAGCCGGTTTCAGCACTACATGGGGGCGCTGATTCTGGCCCCTATTGGAGAGGCCGCCCAGATCGGGGTGACGCCCCGTGTGCAGATTGTGGATGGCCAGCAGCGTCTGACCACCTTTCAGTTGTTCCTCGCAGCCTTGCGTGAAGTTGCCCGCAAGCACGAGTTTGAAGACGTGGCCGAGCATGTCAGCGACTACTTGTTCAACAAACTGAAGTCAAAGGACACCGACAAGCTAACCCGGTTCAAACTTACCCCGACGCCTTCGGATCAGGAGATCTTCCACGACATAGTTGAAGAGAAATACAGAACAATCAGAAGCCGGTACGGAAAGCACTACTGGGGAGGCCGCGTTCCAAAGAACACCCAGTTCCGCGCGCTTCGTGCCTATGAGGAGTTCTATCGGCTGATCGATCATTTCGCTCAGTTCGGGTCGGCTGAGTTGAGTGAAGACGATGAGTTGGACGGAGAGAACCCGACCATCGGGGATGAAACCGATACCAACGAGGCGATTCAAGCGCGCCTGGAGGCCATGCTCACTGCTCTTTTGAACCGGATGAAGCTGGTTGTTATCACCCTGGGCGAGGACGACGATGCGCAGGTGATCTTCGAGACGCTAAATTCCAAAGGTGAGCCGCTGCTCGCTATGGACCTCGTGCGCAACAACATATTCTATCGCGCCGAGAAAGAAGAGGCTGAAGTCGAAGATCTTTACCACAAACTCTGGGATCCGTTTGATCATGCTTGGTGGAAGGAGCGCGCGCCCTTTGCCCGTCCCACAAGGCCCCGGATCGACCATTTTCTGACTCACGTGTTGGCCGCTGAGACGGGGCAGAAAATCTCGATGCGCGAACTCTATGCCGAATACCGGGCGTTCGCCGTTCCAAAGGGTAAATCGCGGTTCGACAAGGTCGAGGAAGAACTCCAACTTCTTGGTAAGTACTCGCCGATTTACGAAACCCTCGAAGGTCGTTTGGTCGAGGACAAGGATCTTTACTGGCTCGGGCGCAAACTGGCGGCTTGGCAAGTCACAACGGCCTATCCCGTCGCCTTACAGGTAAATACCGCCGAAATCGAAGAGCATGAGAAGCGCCAACTATATCTCCTGATCTATTCCTATATCGTGAGACGGGCCTTGTCGGGACTGACCGCGAAGAATCTCAACCGGGTGTTTCAAGGCCTTTCTCAAGCGTTTCTTGAAAGAGCCCCGTCGGTCGAAGAGTTTGAGGAATACTTTGGTCAGCGCACCGGCGACAGCACACGTTTTCCCGGCGACCAAGAGTTTCGCCAAGGAATACTCTCGAAACCTGCATACACATTGGCCCCGCAAACGCGGATCAAGGACGTGTTATGGGAATTGGAGGAAGCCAGCCGCACTAAGTTCTCTGAAAAGACAGCTATGCCAGACGGGTTGTGGACGGAGCATGTCCTGCCTGTGTCATGGACAGCGGAATGGCCTTTCGGAGACGAGGAGTTCGTCGAACGCTGGTCCAGCGATCCCAAAGCTGAAAACCGCAACAGGGTGCTTCATACTCTCGGAAATCTGACGCTATTGACGGGCAGTCTGAATATCTCGTCTGGCAACAAAGGATTCATAGAGAAACGTGAAAAGTTGAATGAGCACACTGGTCTATTTTTGAACAAATGGTTTCTTAAAGAGGAAAACTGGAACGAGGCCTGCATAAGGGAGAGAAGTGAAGCGTTGGCGGATAAGGCGTTGGCTATCTGGCCACCGCTTTCAGTTACCGAACAGACCGCCTGATAAGCCAAGCTTTAGACAGTAATCGGTGCACTTCGCACCGACCTCAAGCAGCGTCTAGTGCACGATCGGAGCTCCAGGCTTACCGGCAGCTATTCGATCGTGAGCAAAGAGTATTTCCGACTCACCGCGAATAACTGAGAGAATACATGCAATTTATTGCCAAAGGCCCGGACGTTCCTGATGAACTGCTAATGGCTCATGAAGAAGGCAAAGTGGTTTTCTTTTGCGGAGCAGGCATCTCCTATCCTGCAGGACTGCCCGGTTTCCGTGGCCTGGTAGAAGACATCTACAAAATTGTTGGCACGCCTCCTCTGCCCATCGAGCAAGAGGCATTTGATCGTGGTCAATTTGACGCAACACTAGACCTGCTGGAGCGGCGAGTACCTGGACAACGACTGACTGTCAGGCGCGCTCTTGAAAAAGCGCTAAAGCCTAAACTCCGCCGCAAGGGGGCCACCGATACCCATTCAGCCCTACTAACACTTGCTCGTAGCCGCAGTGGAGCTGTGCGCCTAGTTACAACAAACTTTGACCGTCTATTCGAAACCGCGGCAAAACGCACAGGGCAAAAGTTTGAAGCTTATTCGGCGCCCATGCTGCCGGTTCCCAAAAACAGCCGATGGGACGGTCTGATCTATCTGCATGGACTTTTGGCACAGAAAGCTGATGGTACAACCTTGAACCGTTTGGTGCTCACCAGCGGAGACTTTGGACTGGCCTATCTAACGGAGCGTTGGGCGGCCCGCTTCGCAAGTGAGCTGTTTCGAAACTATGTCGTTTGCTTCGTGGGTTATAGCATAAACGATCCGGTTCTCCGCTATATGATGGATGCGTTGGCTGCTGATCGTATGTTGGGGGAAAGTACACCGCGTGCATGGGCATTCGGCGACTACGAACCGGGGCACCTCGAGGAAAAAACCACAGAATGGGAAGCTAAAGGAGTTACCCCGATCCTTTATGAAGTTCCCGCAGGAAGTCCCAATCACTCAGCGCTTCATAAGACATTACATTCTTGGGCTGCTACTTACCGCGATGGAATCCTCGGTAAGGAGCAGATTGTTGTTAGCCATGCTCTCGCAAGACCGTCAGCTAGCACGCAACAAGACGATTTTGTTGGCCGAATGCTCTGGGCGTTGTCGGATAAGACAGGGCTTCCGGCAAAGCGCTTTGCCGATTTCAACCCTGCGCCCTCTTTGGAGTGGTTAACGGCAGCGTTTTCGGATGAACGCTATAATCACAGTGATCTTCACCGCTTTGGCGTGCGACCGCATAACGATGACGACAGCGGGCTCCAGTTCAGCTTGATCCATCGCCCCGCTCCTTACAACCTCACGCCACCAATGACTTTAGTTTCAAACGGCAAGATGGGCTCACAGTGGGACGATGTAATGTTCCACCTATCGCGCTGGCTGTTACGCCACCTAAACGATCCAGAGTTGGTTATTTGGATCGCTCAATGTGGGGGGCAACTGCATGATCGTTGGTCATGGTTGATCAAAAACGAACTTGATCGGCTTGCTCTCTTGGAGCACGAAGGCAACTCTACAGAGTTGGATGCAATTCGTGCCGATGCGCCCAACGCCGTACCCACCCCACCAATGCGATGCCTGTGGCGTTTCTTATTGTCCGGGAGGGTGAAAACTCATTGGTCACGCTCAGATTTGTTTGCTTGGAAAAAACGATTAGCTAGGGACGGACTCACCGCAACTGTGCGTTTGGAACTAAGAGACATCCTGCAGCCGAAGATACGATTGGAGAAGCCGTTTCGATGGGGCACCGAGCAAGGCAGTGGTGACGAACCAACTCAAGTTGGACAACTCGTCAGTTGGGAATTGGTTTTGGCAACAGATCACGTTCGCTCGACGCTTAGAGATCTGACAAGTGAACATTGGTCAGTAGCTTTGCCATTGCTAGTAATGGACTTTCAGCAGTTGCTGTTGGATGCGCTAGATCTACTTCGAGAATTGGGTGGCGCTGACGATTACCGTGATGGGTCTGTATGGGCTTTACCTTCTATCAGCCCGCATTGGCAGAACCGAGGTTTCCGTGATTGGGCCACGCTGATTGAACTGTCGAGGGATGCCTGGTTAGCGGTGTTCGGGCATGACCTTGCCCGTGCCCGCCTTATCGCTAAGGCTTGGTTTGAAATTCCCTACCCAACATTCAAACGACTGGCATTATTTGCAGCGAGCCACGACGACTGCATCCCACCCAATCAGTGGGTCGGTTGGCTTTTGGCGGATAGTGCATTGTGGCTTTGGTCTTCAGATACAATGAGGGAGACGCTCCGCTTAATGGTTCTGCAAGGGCAGAGCTTGACGCCCTCAGCACAAGAAAGGCTTGAAAAAGCTATCTTGGCGGGCCCGCCGCGCGAGAGGTTTGGTGACAACCTTGAGCTAGACCGATGGCTAGATCTTAGGGATCACGCAGTTTGGCTTCGTTTGGCAAAGTTGAGTTCATCCGGCCTGAAGTTGGGAACAAGTGCGGCGAAGCGTTTGGCGGAACTGTCCGAAGCGCACCCCATTTGGCAATTGGCGAACAACGAACGCGATGAATTCTCCATTTGGAGCAGCGGCACAGGCGACCCTGACTACGAAGAAAGTCGCAAAGTAGATATTGCGCCTCGAAAACGACGCGAATTGGTTGAATGGCTAAAGCAACCATCAAGCGATCAGAGCCCTTTGTTCGAAGACACTTGGCGGGACAGCTGTCGCACAAGGTTTTTTCATAGTCTGTTCGCGTTGTGCGATCTTGCTCTTGAACGTGAGTGGCCGGTTCAGCGTTGGAACCAGGCATTGCAAACTTGGTCAGAGCGGGATGTCGCACGTCGCTCTTGGCGGTACGCTGCGCCCCTAGTCAAAACTATCCCGGATGAAGTGTTGTCGGAAATAGCCCCCACGCTTGCCTGGTGGCTCGAAGCAGTTTCCAAAGCAACAAAACGGCACGAACCGATCCTATTGGAGTTGTGCCGACGAGTGTTGGAATTACCACTTGAAACTGACTTGAGTGCTGTGGGTGAGGATGATCTAATTACGGAGGCGCTTAACCATCCGATTGGGCATGTCACTGGCGCATTAATCAATCTTTGGATGAAGCGAGAGCCAAATGACAATGATCAGCTTCCCGAGGACATTAAACCTTTCTTCTCAGAGCTTTGCGATACAACCGCTAGCCAGTTTGGCCACGGCAGGCTGTTGTTGTGCTCGAGAGCAATCGCTTTATTCCGTGTTGACCGGGGTTGGTCTGAGAAATGGTTGCTACCGCTTTTTGATTGGAAGCGAAATGAGGTAGAAGCCCGGGCGGCCTGGCAAGGTTTCCTTTGGTCACCGCGGATTTTTCCGCCACTGATGACAGCGCTCAAACCACAGCTACTAGAGACTGCCCCTCACTACGACGACCTGGGTGAGTGCGCCCGCCAGTTCGCAGCTCTTCTTACCTACATGGCCCTGGAACCTATCGAAGACTACGAGGTGGAGGAGTTTCGCACTGCCATTGCTGCGCTGCCTAAAGAAGCATTGCGGGAATGTGTACAGACACTTACGCAAGCGCTTGAAGGAGCTAGCGGTCAAAGAGAGGATTATTGGAAAAATCGAGTGCTACCTTTCTGGCAGCACATCTGGCCCAAGTCATTCCATCTTGCTTCACCATCACTCGCTGAACGCCTTGCACAATTGAGTATAGCTGCTGGGCTTGAGTTCCCTTCGGCCCTTGCTTCAGTTTCTGATTGGTTGCGCCCAATTGAACACCCAAACTACGTTGTGCATCAACTTCACGAAGCTAAGCTTTGTAGTCAATTTCCAGAGCAAGCATTACAGCTTCTGAGTTTGATCATTGACGACCAGCCCTGGCCCCCCAGTGAACTAAGAAACTGCTTGGACGAAATCGCACGTGCTGCTCCCAACTTAGCCGAGAACACAGATTTCCAAAGGCTTGACGGATATCTTAGGAGGCGTGATGGTTGAATGCACAGGATTTAGACGGGCAAATCGGCTTGGAATTGTGTGCCGTAAATCCTCACCTCTCCGACCTGCACCACAGCACTTCCTGCGGCGAATGTCTGCTCGCCGCCACTCGCATTTGGAAAGTCATAAATTGCAGTGATTTGTAGCTTCTGCAGTGAAGGTCCGGTTTTCCCGACACCCGTTCTTCGAAAGTACGAGACTGTAAGTGTGCTTTAGTCATCTGAGTGATATTAGGTAAGAAACGTTGACATTTGGGGAGTTTTGTGAGACTTTATTTCTATCAACGCCATGAAAGCGTTTGGACTTTCTTGAAATCGCGCTGACAATCACCAAATAACAGCAAGCTACTGTGCAGACCCCAATCCTGCAGTAAGAGCCTTGCACGCCAAAGCGTCGAGCCATGTGTTCCGCTGTGCGTATTTTCAACCAGAAGCACACTGAGAGGCTGACCGCACTGTTGCGGTCAGGAAGCGTACCTGCATGCCACCACATCTAGCCAAATACAGAAAGCACCTTGCTCCGTTTGGGCTGAGCGAGGCACGTGAAGAAGAGATTATCCACATGGTTTACAATGCCATGGACAGCTTTGTCAGCCGGGCCTTTGAGGATGATCCCACACAAATCTGTATCGAAGGTCAGGTGGAGAAAAATGCATTGGCGGAGCCTACTATGCTAAACTCGGCAGGTCATGCTGTCGCGCCGCAGAACTTGTCCGAAACATTCAACGCCACGAAAGGAACACGATAGATAATGCCAAAACAAAAACTACAAAAAGCTGTCATCTATTGCCGTGTTTCAGGCACCAAGCAGGTACGCGAAGGTGATGGTCTAGGGTCACAGGAGACAAGGTGTAGAGAATTTGCAGGCCACAAAGGCTACGAAGTGGTCAAAGTATTCAAGGATGACATGAGCGGCAAGCTAGCTGCACGTCCCGCCATGATGGATATGCTGCAGTTCCTGCGCAAGAACCGCAAAGCTGGCACGATTGTCATTATCGACGACATAAGCCGTCTGGCACGTGGGCTGGAGGCGCATTTGCAGCTTCGGGCCTCACTGGCGAAAGCGGGAGGAAAGTTGGAAAGCCCCTCGATTGAGTTTGGCGAAGATTCAGACAGTCTCCTGGTCGAAAACCTCCTTGCCAGTGTTGCTCAGCACCAGCGTGAGAAGAATGGCGAGCAAACCAAGAACCGCATGCGTGCCAGAATGCAGAACGGGTATTGGGTGTTCGGTGCACCTCTTGGATACAAATTCGAAACCAAATCGGGTCACGGCAAAGTCCTTGTCCGTGATGAACCTGTCGCGTCTATCATCGCAGAAGCAATGGAGCGGTTTGCTTCGGGGCGCTTACAATCAAAGACCGAGGTCACGCGCTTTCTGGAAGGAAAACCGGCATTTCCAAAGAACCGGGCGGGTAATGTTCACCTGACGCGTGTCATAGAACTGTTCAATCGCCTGATCTATGCAGGGTATATCTCGCACGAAGATTGGGGATTGCATCTGGTTCCGGCAAAGCATGAAGCTCTTGTCAGTTATGAGACATTCCAGGCGGTGCACAAGCGGCTCAACGAGGCAGCATGCGCTCCAGCACGAAAAGACTTGAACGAAGACTTCCCTTTGCGTGGATTTGTCACCTGCGGGCATTGTGAACAGCCCATGACCGCGTGTTGGTCCAAAGGTCGGAGCGCCAAATACCCATACTATCTGTGCGACACAAAAGGCTGTGTCGAATATCGAAAGTCCTTCCGCAGGGAAAAGCTCGAAGGCGAGTTTGAACTTCTGCTCCAAGATCTGCGGCCAAGCGCAAACCTGATTGCCATGGCGTTCGCAATGTTCCGAGACTTGTGGCAGGCGCGCCTTCAATCTGCCGAAGACGAAAGGCAGTCGATGCGGAAGCAATTGACCCAACTGGACCGCAAGTCGGCCCAGATTCTTGACCGCCTGATCGATACGAACAGTGCCACGTTGATCAATGCCTATGAGGAACGACTGCGTGAGATAGAGGAACAAAAGACATTTCTGGCTGAAAAAATCCAGAAATGCGGCAAACCCATTGCCCCCTTCGACCAAGTTTATCGAACCGCTTTCGATTTCCTCGGAAACCCCAGCAAACTATGGGCTTCTGAGCGCTTTGAGGACAAGCGCGCGGTACTGAAATTGGTCTTTGCGGAGAGGTTACCCTATACCCGAAATGAGGGTTATCGAACCGCTCAAACCTCCTTACCTTTCAAGGCTTTGGAGGACTTTCGCCTGGGAAAGTTTGAAATGGTGCCCCCACACGGACTCGAACCGCGGACCTACTGATTACAAATCCCTGACAGAAAATCATCCTAAGGTGATCCGAACTCGTCCATAAACTTCCAGTGGCATCCATTTTTTCATTTGTTACAATAAATTTGACCATCGCGCCTGCTGCAGATCGAAGGAAGCCGCATCCATCAACGTCCGGAAACGTCCGACATAATCTGGGCAATTTTGTCCCCCAATTGTCCCCCAGAGCTCATGAAACGAGAACTGACAGACAGATACCTCAAATCGCTGGTGCCTCCCGAGGCCGGGCGCATTGAGGTTTCCGACACCAAACGCCCCGGCCTGCGGTTTCGATTGTCCTATACGGGCCGGGCAGTCTGGATGTTTGAAAAGCGGGTTAGGGGCGGGCCCAAAAGGAAGCACACACTGGGCTCGTGGCCCGAGCCGGTCAGCCTTTCTGAAGCAAGAGCCATAGCACTTGAGCTGGAAGCAGAAGCCGCCAAGGGAATTGATCGAATTGCCGAAGCAGAAGAAGAGCGCCTCCTGAGCGAAGCAGCCAATGCTGAAATTCTGACTGTACAGGAAGCGATCGAAACATATTTCGACCTTCACCTGGCCAGCCTGAGAACTGGCCGGGAACGGCGCCGGCAAATTGAAACTGCGTTGCGCGAACATGTAGGCAGAAAAATAACCGAACTCAGCCGCACCATTCTCCAGCAGGCTGTGGATGCCAAGGCACGAGAAGGGCGTCTCGTGTATGCAAACCGGATCCGCGCTGCGCTAAAGGCTTTTTCCAGATGGTGCTGGAACCGCGGCTACATCCACGAAGACGTGGGCTCTGGTATCGGGCCAGCTGCGAGAGAGAAAGCCCGCGAAAGAGTTCTTTCCATAACCGAGGTCAGAGCCATTTGGGCAGCAACCTTTGACATGGGCGCACTGTGGGGACCGTTCTTCAGGATTCTGTTGCTCACCGCCCAACGCCGCGGAGAAATCCTCGCGCTCAGGCGCTCTGAGATCAGTGTTGAGAAGGCGCAAATCGTGAAACCTGGCTCAACGACTAAGAACGGCAAGACACATACGACACACTTGTCCGCCGCCGCTCTGGAGGAGATTAGGGCAATTTGCGACGGGTTGCCCGACAGCAATTCTACCGCATTGTTGTTCACGACGACTGGCGTTACCCCCGTGTCAGGAATTAGCCGCGCTAAAGCTCGGCTAGACAGATTGCTGGGGGCCGATTTTGAGCCATGGCGGATCCACGACATCCGGACTGCATTTGCAACCTCGATGGCTGAGGCCGGGGTTCCAGAGGCCGTTGCCGACAGAGTTCTGAACCATTCCGCCAGCGGCTCGGCTCCTAGTGCTGTAGCCCGCGTCTACAATCAGTCCGAGCTCCTGCCGCAAAGGGCGCACGCTTTAGACAAATGGGGCGCTCTGGTTGTTGGCGGTTCATCTAACGTTGTCAGGCTGGAGGCGTCTCAGTGACCAGTGAAAGAGAACACGTTCATGTTCACAATGTGCTCCAAAAAATCGACGATCTTCTGGATGGGGCGCTGCCTAGTGGCGAAAAGATCATCGATGGCTATGTAATCGATGCAGAAAATAACAAACATCCTTCGCCACCATCCATCGGGGTTACAAAAGATCTCAAAAGTGATGGATTCATCTGGCGCGCCAGCGCGGACCTGATGTGGGCAATTTGCGAAAGAGTCGACGCGCTTATCGTAGCCAAACCTGGTGAAAAATGCAGAAAAGTGCTCACTCGCGACTTTGGCTGCCCACCAGCCCCTGGCAAATTAAGAAATCAGTACTTCGACATCTCGACCGCCAAGACTATTGCAGAGGAGTTCGTCGTTGTGTGCCAAAGTGGTTCTCGAAGCGGAAGCATTGGAGAGAATGTCTTTCTTCACTCAAAAGACTTCAAAAAATATCTACCTGCCCTTGCCCATTGTGAGGGTTTGGATCGGCTACCGTATTTGGATTCTGCAAGGATATCAGCCTGGATGCAGGACCAAGACTTTGAAAAGTCTCCGCAAGAGCTAAAGCGGCTGGTGGGCGTTGCCCGCGAGCGTGAAGCTACAATAATAATTGTCGAGGCTGCCGACACAGGTGGTGAATTCAAGAAAGAGATAATGGAAGCGCAGCTATCAGACCTTGGACCACAATCCTTTAAGCGCGCTTGGGAACGTGCCAGAGAACTCCGCCCCTGGATCGGAAATGCTGGGCGGAAACCGAAATCGTGACACCTTAATCGTGACACCAATTTAATCGCAGCATCTATTTCACATAGATTTTACCACCGAATGTACTCGCACATCCAACAATGTCTGCGAGGACAAGATGACCAAGCGTTTCTACAAAATCACCGAAGCCGTCGAATACTGCGGCCTTAGCCGCAGCGTGCTTTACGAGGCCCATAAGCGCGGGGAACTGGTATTTACCAAGTTCGGCGGCGCGACCCGGATCGAGCGCGCCGACCTGGACGACTACCTCAATCGGAAAGCCAAAAAGGTCGCCACCTAAGGAATGCCCCCACTTACCCGATCGGGTCAGCAGGGGCTTCTTCACTTAGATTTGCGTCCCTAAGATATCTTTCTCTGCCCGGTTTTTCAACTTTGGAAGACCAATCATGCAACAGCCAGATCCAAACAACCGCCAACGGCGGGTGGCTCATTTGCGCCGCCGGTACGGCTTCTCGGAGCATCTCGCACGCCTCGTAGCTGAGCTTCTTTATGGGGAGTCGCCGGAATGACAACAATCACCTCTGATAGCGCCAAATTCCAAGAACCTGTGCAGGCTCCGCGCTTGCCCAGTTCAAAGCAGCAGACCTGCCTCGCTGTTTGGAAACGCAGGAACCTTTCCACTGCGGCCAGACAAGCGCCTCCTGCGAAAGCCCTTTCAGTTTCCAAGCGCCGCGACTTCACTGCTGCTGCGCTCAGGATTCCATATGGTGACAAAACTCATCTCACCCCAAGAAGTGGAACAACCGTTCCAGATATGCCCTTAGGCTGTAGGGCGGTCAGATGAGCGGCCCGGCTAGAACTTCTTCTCTTTCCAACCCAGAGACACGCGCATCTCACCCGCATCACGAGACGGCGGATGCTTATTCGAGAGTTGTTGCGAAACTGAACAAACGCTGGCGTTTGGTCGTTTGCAAGGATGGCTTGCAGTGGATTCTGCAGCGTAGACGCGGTCTGAGATGTGGCCGGGCGCGTTGGACGGGCCGTTCCTACTTCATCACCCGGAAGGCGCTGATCAAAGTCAGCCACGCCTTGTGCGGAGAAATTGCTCCTGAAGCGCTAGCCCTGATCCAGGCGCTTCCCGAGGTTTTTCCGCGGGTCGACCGGACAAGCAAATGAGCCCGCAATCAAACCCTGGCTCGACCGGCAATGGGAAGCCACCGGCTGACGTTATGGCAAAACTTGCCTCTAATGGGTTCAGCCTACTCCCACTCGGCGGCGGAGACGACGGAAAGTCACCGCTACTGGAGTTTTCCCAAAAGCCGCGAATCCCGCTTCGGCAGGTTCTCGGTCCGATGTTCGGGTGTAACTCAGGCTGCTTTGGAATTCGGCTTGAAGGGCTGACAGTCCTGGACTGCGACATTGACGATCTGGACACTGTTAAGATGCTCGAAACCCGTTTCGGAGAGTCCGCCTGCCACGTGAAGACCTCCCGCGGCCGCCACCTCTACTACCGCGGGCAATTGGACGTGAGGCCAAGCCTGCGCGAAGAGGGATTGCCTGTTGATGTCAAATCCGGTGTGAACAGCTATGTGGTTGGCCCTGGATCGCTGCGCCCCGATGGCGGCCGCTACACTATAGTAAAGGGCCGTCTATCGTTGGCTGAGCTCAGCAGCATCCGGCAGGTGAACCCAAGAACGCCAGCCATCAGGCCAATTGCCTGTGGCGAGAGGCATGTGCGGTTGACGAAGGAAGCGCGGGCGATGGTTGAATTCGTGGACACTGCAGAGGAGCTGGCGGCCAATTTGCTGTACATCCGGGATGAGCAATGCGAGGAGCCCGGCACGATGACTGACGCAGAGGTCCAAAAGATCGCCGAATGGGCCTGGCAGAAGCGCCTTGAAGGCAAGCTCTACAGTCCCCAACAGAACGAACTGCGCATCAGGAGACAGTCTCTTGCCGTACTCCGTGAACTCCCCAGCTTTACAGATGCCATCAGCCTCTACGTGACCCTGCTGGAATGCCATGGCCATATCCCAGGCAAGAGGTTCGCACTAAACCACCAGAGAATGCGTGTAACGCGACGGACCGATCTTTCCCGTGAGCGGTTTCTTTCCGCGCGCCGCGCTCTTCAAGAAACCGGGTTTCTTGTAGTTGCCAGCAAGGCCGTAACAGGAGAGAGAGCAACCTTGTACCAGCTAGCTAATCCAATTGCATCTGGCCTGCCTTCTACAATCCTGCGCCACCAGTTCCGCTAGAAAAAGGTCTTTAGTTACATTAGTGGACGGGATCCCGTTCAACGGCATTACCCGTTCCAAATGGCATTCAGCGCATCATGGGACAAGGGCGGAGCCTCCAAATGAAGGCCACTTTTCCTTTTGACAGCCAACGGTGGTCGAAACTCGCACATAGCAGTGGCAGGTTCGTCATGCTGTGGGCGGGGCAACCGGGCCCGATCCGCGATCACGTCGTCGAGGCTGTTCCACATCGACTTCCCCGTGGCATCAGACCCGGCGCGCTATCGATACCTGGGTCTTGCCGGCACCGCCCTGGTCCGCTGCTCCCGGCTTCGATCCCGCAGCTTGGCCAGCGTCTCGCAGGGGCCCGCCGTGTCACGGATCAGCTTCGTGGCGACATGTGTGTAGCGTTCCGTGGTCTCGAGTTTGGCATGCCCGAGCAGCACCTGGCTCACCCGCACGTCCGTCCCGGCCTCCAGAAGGTGCGTCGCGAAGCTATGCCGCAGCGTGTGCAGCGTGCTGCCCGGCTTCTTGATCCCCGCGATGAGATTTGCCGAGCTGAAGGCGCGGTGGAGCTGGCGCGACGAGAGGGGGTTGATCTTGGGCTTGCCCGGAAACAACCCGCCCTCGGGCCGCACCTCGCGCCAGTACTGGCGCAGCAGGTTCAGCAATCCCGGCTACAGGCCGAAGGTATCAACGTAGATCGGTTCGCCAGTCTCATACATCTTCTACTTCGCTGCGTTTGCTGCCTCGATTTGCAGAAGGGCTGCGTCGCGGTCCGTCCACAGGAAACCATCCGACGCATCATGCCCGACACCATGGCGATCTTCTTGATGCGGTGGTCGGTCACGGCTGCCGATGCGATGATTGAACCGCCTTGGCAGAGCCGGATGGTGATCTCTGAGCTTCTGCGCGATCTGGATCGCTCACGCGCCTTCTTTGCCGAAAGCGCCACGCATGACTATCCCGTTACCCAGCTTGTTGCCGACGCGATGAAGGCCGGCACCCTTCGTCAGGCCGACCCAGCATTTGCAACGGGTCAACTGCTCGCCCTTGTAAAGAACTTCTTCTTCTGGCCCGAGTTTCTGTTGGGCGAAAAACAAAAGTCCGATGGCATCATGAAGGAATGCGTGGCGATGTTCCTGTCGCATTATGGGAAGCGAGGATAGAGCGTTCTTGCGAAACGTGTCTCGCTACAGAACCGGCCTTGGTGGAGGCCGCAGCGAAGGTTCAGAACCCATCAGTGCTGCTTTCCGCTATGATCACAAAGCTCGCACAGCGGCCATTCAAACCCAAAACTTAAAATGTCCGTTTGGTCCCGCATTGCAGTTGTTCACGCCGGGCGGTTTCTGGACTCTTGGCTGCGGAAGTCAACGAAGGGCCGCAACGGAGCCCATAGCTGTCCTTGATGGCTTCCAGGTATTTGCGCGCGCAGCAGGTTGCGAACGGGACTATTTTGTTGAAAAACTCTTGGTTGATCGGGGCGTAGGTCACTGATTCAATTCGTCCTGTAGGGAGGGATTGGCGATGATGGGACCGTGGCAGGAAGCTCAGGCGGCGCTGTTCTACGAATTCTCGCTGGAAGATCATGTGCCGCAGGATCACCTATTGCGCTCGATTGATCGGTTCGTCGATCTGAGCAGCATCCGCACCCATCTGGCGGACTTCTACAGCCATACGGGCCGTCCTTCGGTCGATCCGGAATTACTGATCCGGATGCTGTTGATTGGCTATTGCTTCGGCATCCGATCCGAGCGGCGGCTCTGTGAGGAAGTGCATTTGAACCTCGCCTACCGGTGGTTCTGCCACCTTGATCTGAATGACCGAGTGCCGGACCACTCGACGTTTTCCAAGAACAGGCACGGCCGTTTCCGCGAGAGCGAACTGCTGCGCCACTTGTTCGAGACGACGGTGGCGCGATGCATCGAGGAAGGTCTGGTCAGCGGCCAGCGCATGGCGATTGATGCCAGTCTGATCGAGGCGGATGCTAACAAGCAGAACTCGACGCCGAAGGAAGATTGGGACGCATCGAGCATCGATCCCACCGATGCGCCTCGCGCTGTCCGCGAGTATCTCGACACGCTGGATGAGGCCGCGTTTGGCGCGGCCAGCGAGGTGCAGCCGAAGTTCACCTCGCATTCTGACCCGGCGAGCCAGTGGACAGCAGCTCGCAAAGGCCCAGCATTCTTTAGCTATTCCGACAATTATCTGATCGACACTGACCATGGCGTGATCGTCGATGTGGAAGCAACCAGATCCATCCGGCAGGCTGAAGTAGGGTCGACCAAGACGATGTTGAAGCGCGTGAAGGAGAGGTTCGATCTACATCCTGAACGGCTGATCGCCGACACCGCTTACGGCACTGCGCCGCTTCTGGGCTGGCTGGTCGACCGCGAGATCGCGCCGCACATTCCGGTCTTCGACAAGTCAGGCCGCAACGATGGCACCTGGACCCGTGCCGACTTCGATTGGGATGCACAGAACGATCAGTATATCTGCCCGGAAGGTCATGCCCTCAAGAAGTTCCGCCGCAATTACTCCGACCCGAACCGCGGGCCGACCGGCAAAGGCACCGCTCGATACCGCGCTTTGAAGGACGTCTGCCAAGCCTGCCCATCGAAATCTAAGTGCTGCCCCAATGCCGATGCACGCAAAATCACTCGCGAAGAACATGAAGACGCCCGCCAGGTTGCTCGAGACATCTCCAAGACGCGCCAGTATGACATCTCGATGAAACTCCGAAAGAAGGTCGAGATGCTCTTCGCCCACCTCAAACGCATTCTCGGCCTGGGCCGTCTTCGATTACGAGGCCCATGCGGCGCAAACGACGAATTCCTCCTCGCCGCCACAGCCCAAAACCTCCGCAAACTGGCGAAGATCTTTCCCGCACCGCAGCAAACGCGCAAAGCCTGATCAGAAAGGAGCTCGAACTGAGTTCAGCGCGCTAAATTCTGCGGCAGCAACACGTTGTTTTTCCACAGAATCGGACCCTTGCTGCCGTTCGCCGCAGGTGCAGCTTGGACATCAAACTATGTCCGCTTCACTGCACATAGAGGCCTTTGCAAGGTTGTTGGAGTGCCCCGGAAGCCGACACTGGTGCCGTCTACGTTGGACAGATGATCTGAGCCTGCGATTGCTGGTTATTTTCTGCCTGGACACTTCACGCTAGCCGGGTGCCTTTAGGCATAGGCCGCTTCCACGGCCGTGGCGAATGCGCGAGCTGCGGCACTGATGTAGTCTCTGGGTGGAAATACCGCGTAGACGCCAAGAACTTCTACAGCCACTTTTGGAAAGAGCGCGACCAAACGGCCTTCCCGCAGTTCCTTTTCAACAAACAGATCGGGCAGGTAGGCAATTCCCAGTATCGTCCTTAAGCGCGACGTCGTTTAGATCGCACAAGAACAGCTCCCCTTGGACAGGGGCACGTGCCTGTCCATCAGTTCCCCTTCACCGCTTTTGATAGGGTGTTCAGAACCATGCCGTCAAAAGCCGCTGCGCTTCTTCTTTTGACAGCAGAACCATGAACACCCAACCAACGCTATGCGTGAAGGTGACTCGACGGACAGGCACTTTGCGATTCCAATATCAGTTGCCGCTTATGGGCTTACTATGGGCGTGGTGTGCTCTGAGCTCTAACCTTGGACCGCCCCTATGAATAGGAAACGGAGGAGAACTAGCAGGGAAACCCGCAAAGAAATAGGGGCGGTTCACCGCCCCTATTCTGCCTCATACCTGTGAGATGTTAGTGTTGTAGGCTGTTACTCTGCATCACAGCAGGAAGTCACCGGCATCCCATACTGTTCCGTCCGCAAAGATGAATTCTTCAATGTGCTGACCTTTGTCCGCCAACTCGATTTCCCCTTTGCGGCCATCAAGATCCCATTTGAGCAATAGGGATCTGCCGTTCAAGGCAGTGCCGTTATTTGAATCTGAAACGGTCTCAACGACTAAATCGTCCGCGACCAGATCCTTGAACACAATGGTATCATGTCCTTCGCCCGAATACTCGCCGCTGCGCTGGATCCAATTGTTGCCGCTGTGGCTTGAAAGCAGATAGACGTCGTCTCCTTCGCCCCCTGCAAGGTTGTTGTACTGGCCATCAGAGGCAGCGATCAGATCGTTTATGGCGCTGCCATTCAAGTTCTTCGTGGTTGGCGCGTAGACAAAGTTATTGATCGTCTTGCCATCCGCGAAGACAAATTCTTCAATGGCGTCACCCATGTGAGCAACGCGGAATTCCCCGCCATTGCCGACAATGCGCAATGCGATACCATTTCCGTTCGAGTAATCGTGAGTCCCAAGTGTGATATTGCTGACGGTCAGGTCGCCGAATTCCACACGGTCATTGTCGCCGTCAGAGATTTTTTCTCCGCTGGAGGAAACGAACAGCTTTTTGTCATGGGCCGCGTCAAAGAGATAGGTATCGCTCCCGTTCTCACCAGAAGCATACTGCCAGCTTCCTGTACCGCTCCCAGTGTCCAGAAGATCGTCGCCTTTCCCACCATACAGGCGGTCATTGCCGCTTCCCCCGTATAAGCGGTCATTGGCTGTACCGCCAGTAATGGTGTCATTGCCGGCTCCGCCATACATGTCGTCGCCGTTTGCTTGATGCGAGGCACTAGTGCTGCCAGTTTGGCCCGAGACTAGTACATCATTACCGAACCCGCCTTTTAGCGTGTCTTTATCTGCTGTGTTGTAGTCGTTACCGCCATTGATGGTATCACTGCCATTGCCGCCAGTCAGGATCTGGCGCCCATTGACACCATAGAGCACATCATTTCCGTTCCCACCATCAAGCGTGTCAAACCCATGGTCATTGTTGCCATCTGACGCGGCATAGAGAGTATCATTTCCGTCTCCGCCCTTCAGGAGGTCTGTACCTTTACCGCCCGCGAAGTAGTCGCTTCCTGCTCCGCCATAGAGTTCATCGTCTCCCCATTGACCGTGCACGGTATCGCCTTGTGGCGTATCACTTTGGTCGGCTGCAAAAAACTGATCATCGCCCATGCCCAGAACTGCTGTATCATTGCCAAGCCCGCCCCAAACACGGTCGTTCCCATCGCCCGCTACAATACTGTCGTTGCCATCACCGCCAGCGAGATTGTCGTGGCCGTCCTCGCCGTACAGGGTGTCGCTTCCGCTGCCACCCTCTAGAGTGTTGTCGATGTCGTTACCTGTAAGGCGATCTGCATGATCAGAACCGACGAGGCTTTCGATTTCAGTGAGCGTGTCTCCCTCGGCATGGCCACCTGAAGCGGTTGCATTGGTGAGATTTATGGTAACAGACGCCGACGAACCCTCGTAGTTTGCAACATCCAGAATACCGCTGCCGCCATTCAGGCTATCAGCCCCTGCACCACCTTGAAGAATATCCCGACCGTTTCCACCAATGAGTGTGTCATTCCCTATTCCGCCAATAAGCTGGTCATCGTCTTCACCGCCTGCAAGGGAGTCATTACCGCCTTCGCCATATAGAGCATCGAAACCATCGCCGCCGGTGATGGTATCGTCACCATCGCCGCCCTTCAAACTATCGTGGCCTTCTGCACCAGCCAGGCTATCAGCACCTTCGTTGCCGTAAAGACGATCAGATCCAGTACCTCCGTTCAGCGTGTCGCTTCCGTTTCCACCAAAGAGGTCGTCGCTCCCTGCCTCTCCATTCAGAACGTCGGAATCGGAACCGCCACTCAGCATATCGCCGCCGCTGCCGCCATAAATTACGTCACTGCCATCTCCGCCCCAAAGCAAGTCGGCACCTTCGTGGCCCTTTAGAGTGTCGTTACCATTTTCACCTGACATGATGTCGGCGCCGGAACCGCCAAGCAGACTATCGTTGCCATCACCACCGAAGACACCATCTGAACCCGTTCCACCGCTCAATGTGTCGTTGCCGCCGTAGCCACCGAGGGTGTCGTCTCCTTCGTGCCCATGGCTGAGACCCGCAGTGTTGTTTCCGGACAGGAAGTCGTTTCCGTGCCAGCCATCCAGTGCAGGGCCTTCCCATCCAAGGGTTGATCCGCTGAAGTAGTGAATCCCATCAGCACCGGTCGTGAAACTGTTATCAGCTAGCCAAATGTTATAATTATGCCGGATATAGGCATCGCTCGTATCGGCATCAGCATCGGTGCTGAGGGTAACGACTGTACCATCAGAAAAATGTATATTTTCAATATCTTGCAAGTCAATGGCATTCGGATGGTTGACCAATTGCCATTGGTTACCTCCAACTTTTTCCAAAGAGTAATCGCTTCGAGAACCGTTCACATAAACGGTGTCGTTGCCTTTACCTCCTTGTAGGATTGCCCAGCCCTCTTTTGCGCTTCCACCATATTCTGCTGTTTTCTCGACGCGGAAGATATCATTGCCATCACCACCTTCCAGAAGGTCATCCCCTCGCCAAGTGTACAGCGTATCACTTCCTGCCCCCCCGCGCAGTGTATCATCACCATTGCCGCCGTTCAGTACATCGTTGCCGTTGCCACCATCCAAGGTGTCGTCATGGCTATTGCCGTACAACGTATCGTTTCCATTCCAGCCAGAGATATAGTCGTCACCGTTTCCTCCACTCAAATGGTCGTGGTTACCGCCTCCAAGCGCGAAGTCATCACCATTCCCGCCTGTCAGTGTATCGGCTCCAGCACCACCTGAGAGGAAGTCATCACCGTTCCCGCCATTAACCTGGTCACGGCCATCGTCTCCTCTAAGGTAGTCATCGGCACTTCCGCCAGTAATCGTATCATGGCCGCCGCCGCCAAAGATCGGCAGATCATCCAGCATTCCCGCACCTGAGAGAATGTCATCTCCCTCACTGCCTTGGGCCGCCTCGACTCCGTGGTCTATGAGAACTGCATTTGCTCCCGTATCGCCGGTAACGATAAGCGTATCGATACCGTCGCCACCATTTACATTGCCGCTAATCAAATCTTCAGCGTCAACAAACAAGAGATCATTGCCGCCATGACCGCGAATATCGTCAGAACCGGAATCTCCTGACAATACATCGTCATTATTGCCGCCCCAAACGCTGTCATTGCCAGCGCCACCGAAAACCAGTACTGAACGTGAATGGCCAGCAGCATCCAGTTTGTTTACGTTTTCGTCCCCAAATGCACCGTCAAGAGCCAGGTCATTCAAGTTAATGTTTGAATGACCCTCATCGCCTACAACAGCGTACTTTAGTACGCCGCCTTCCTCAGACTCAATTTGATAGCCTGTCTCGGTTTCCACAAACTTCCAACCATTTTCGGTTGTTGCAAAGGAAACATCTGCAACGCCGCCAATCACCAGCTCATTGTCCCTGACGTAAGATGCGTTGCCGTAAACGACGGCTCCATCAAGCTCCAGGTCATCACTGGTATTCGCGAACCCCAGACCATTATCGTATCCCAAGTTAATTTGAGAAATTCCAAGCTGCTCCAAAGTAAACAGCTCACCCTGATCGGTGATGCCGTTTTGGTTCTGGTCTCTCCAGACCCTCAACTCCCCCCAAGAGGCATCGCGATTGTCAAGAACTTGGACTTCACGCCCACCTATGGTGACAGTTGATTGATCAGTGTTGAAAATGAAATCACCGTTTTCATCTTTAGCTGTTGCTAAAGCCTGAAGGTCCGTTCCGTTACCCCATTGCGAAAAGGCTAGCTCTCTCGATTGGTCGATAACGCCGTCTCCCTGGCCCCGCGTACCATCAGCATTCAGGTCAATGACAAGCATACCATCGTCGGGAGCGACCCAGGAAGTTTGCTCCCTGAACCCATCACCATCCACATCAAAGGTGACAGTTCCGGTGCCATTTATCTCGACACCGTTGCCATTAAGGTCAATGAGAACAGGCCTGATACTCGGTGGTTCCCCTGCGGTGTCTGCGTCTCCAGTTGCGGTTCCGCCAGTTGCGACCCCACTTTCAGCTCGGTCAACCAAATCCTTAAGGTCTCGGACCTGAGAGGGGTTCAATTGATCACTATTGGCAATGTCATTCAAAGCATCTCGAACAGAAGTTTCTGACATGCGCTCCGGATCATTAGAATTTAGAGCGTCCTCCACAACTTGAAGATCTTCAATGAAGTCATGCTTGGCAAGTTCATTGTTATTATGGGATTGAACTAAGCCATAGGCTGTCGCGGCTGCAGTAAGCCCAAGTCCAACTGCAAATGGGATTGAAAAAATTGGAAAGGACAAAACTAGGCCAATTACTGTAATTCCAGTAATAACCCCACCTAGTATAGCGTTTGTTTGACCTAAAGCTTCTTCCGAAAATGCTGGCGCACTTACACCATACCTTTCCTGAAGGTCAATTGGTTCGGGAGCAGGTGTGCCGCCGCCCCCTGAACCACCCTCCTCGCCATTAGGATCACCCCCTCCTTCGTAGGGGCCGACAACGATCTCACCAAGATCAATTGGATCATCTGGGGTACCAGTACCGCTGAATCCTCCAGATCCTCCAGATCCTCCAGAAGGCGCACCGAAAACCATTCTCTCTTTGAATGAATAAGTTGAAATATTAAACATCAAGTCTTTCCAGGTTAGTGAGTATCGCAAAACATGGTTGGTAGGAGCGAGGCATCCCGACGCCAGCTAAAAGTGTAAAGCCTCAGAATGCCAGTGATTAGGTTAAACGTTGCTGAGAAGTTATGAGCTTGCCGTTTCGCCTTTCCAAAGAGACGATTTTTGTGACCTTCATTTGGTGGTCCCTGCGAATATAATTTACCCTTTCGTACGGGAATCTGGCCGCGAGTTTTGGCAGCAACATGCGCGGCTTTATACCATGGCCGATCAAACTAATGATCCAAAACTGGCTGCCTGACTGCCACTCTTCGAACGCAAGGGGGACCTTATTCTCAACATGCTTGGCCGCGGTTCTTTCGTTCAAGAAAGCCCATGTGATTGCACCAAACTGACTTTCACCTCTGAAAAATCTGTACTGCTTGTAACGGATCGGTGGTATTAGCATGGTGTTGATGTCTGCTAGTACATATTTGCGATGCACCGGGCAGACTGACATTGCTCTGCAGAGTGCCGCTAAGGCTAAATCATCATTTACAGACATTTTTTGCAATCATATTGCTTAGATCAATTCTTGCGATCAATCTAAAATGCTTTCGATTGGTTTATTTTGCGCGACATGGTGATTGTGAAGATTCGTGGACGCAGGCAACTGCAGTTGATCGCTCTCTATTCTTCCGAAAGGTCAAGTCTTTGTGACATTTGCAGTAGCACCTGGCAGCAGATAAAGAATAATGTTAATTGAACGGTCTCAAAAGCAACGTCCGCATAAAGGGAAATGTAATCAGACTGGATTAGCAATCCAGGTCGAGGTGTAGCTGTGAAATACATCGTTGCAGTCAAATAAGTTCCAAGGCTAAGTCTTGACCCTTTGATTATCTTATAATCCATAATGCCAGCCCTCTTTGAAGCAATCTCCGCAACCGTTGCTAGTGCCGACACTGCACAGAGCATCGCAACGCTACCGGCGGGTGTTGCGAAGACTAAATTGTCCAAGATGCTGAGGGTTAGTGATAATGATATCGCTACAACAATATTAATCACGTTATGCTTTCTGTAAATGTTTTTCTGGATAATTGAGAATGTTGGTTTGGGCGTTAAGGATTATTTATTTAAAATGGCCCTGCCTTCTTGTCTCCATAAGGGAGCAGAGTTTAGTAGTCAAGTGTCCGTCGTCAGGGATATTGGGACAGATGGCTGTCTGAGCTAAGAGAGGATCTGGCTCATCTGGTCGTTGTGATTATGCGGCGGATTTGCGGTGAAGCAAGCGCCGGGTTTCGATGGTTTTCCTTTTGATCCTTTCTCTTTGTTTCAAAATGGCCTGGCCGCGGCCGAAGTAGACGTCTGCGGGCGTGAGGTTCTGCAGGCTCTCGTGATAGCGCCGGTGATTGTAATGGTCGACGAAGGCGCCAATCTGTTGCCTGAGATCACTGGGCAGGTAGTAGTTTTCCAGCAGGATGCGGTTCTTGAGGGTCTGGTGCCAACGCTCGATTTTGCCCTGAGTTTGCGGGTGATATGGGGCACCGCGGACATGATCCATCTGCTGATCTTCCAGCCACTAACCCAGCTCAGCAGAGATGTAACTCGACCCGTTATCGCTCAGCAGCCGTGGCTTGTGCCGTACGGTTGCCTGATCGCAGCCCGAGGCCTGCAACGCCAGATCCAGCGTGCCGGTCACGTCACCCGCTTTCATCGTCGTGCAGAGTTTCCAGGCGGTGATATAACGGCTGTAATCGTCGAGGATCGTGGACAGGTAGAACCAGCCCCAGCCGATGACCTTCAGGTAGGTAAAGTCGGTCTGCCAAAGCTGCTTCGGCCGTGTGGTCTTGTCACGGAACTCGTCAGAGGCGGACAGAACCACATAGGCAGGGCTGGTGATCAGGTCGTAGGATTTCAGGATGCGATACACGGAAGCCTCTGACACAAAATACTTTTCCGCATCTGTGAAGCGCACGGCCAACTCGCGCGGCGACAGCTCGCTTTCCTGCAGGGCGAGGTCCTTGATCTTCTCTCGCACTGGCTCGGGAATGCGGTTCCAGACCCGTGACGGCTTGGGACTGCGATCCTCAAGCGCCTCGGGGCCACCCCACAGATACCGACCATACCAGCGATAGAAGGTCGTCCTGGGGATGCCGAGCTTGTCCAGCGTGCGCCTGGTCGGCAGATGCGATCTTTCGACGACGCGGATGATCTCCAGTTTCTCGGATGCGGGATACCTCATTCGTCGTCGCCCCCATCCGCGATCATGCTTTTTTTGAGAAGCCGCAGTTCAAGCGCCTGTTCGGCCGCGACTTCTTTCAGGTCGCGGGCCTCTCGGCGCAGATCCTTGACCTCGCTCGACGTCGCCGCACGTGCCGTATCACCCGCCAGGCGCTTCTTGCCGGCTTCCAGAAACTCCTTTGACCAGCTGTAATACAGGCTTTGGGCAATACCCTCGCGGCGACACAGCTCTGCAATACTGTCCTCGCCTTTCAGGCCGTCCAGCACGATCCTGATCTTCTCCTCAGCCGAGTACTGTTTGCGGGTGGCGCGACGGATGTCCTTGACGACCTTCTCGCCGTGGCTCTGCTTGGTTCCGGGTTTCTGTCTCATCTCCACTCCTTGGTGGTTACGATGTGCCAGAAACCCTCTCCTATCAAATCACCCTAAACTGTCCCATTGGCGCTGACGTCAGACACCCCAAACCGGCCGTTGGTACACAGTGCAGCATTTCTGGAACAGATCGCGGGACGCAGCTGCCGTTCGCTGCGGGTGCGGCCTCGGCTATCCCGCAGGGCCGCTTCTCGCAAGAAAGCGGACTATGAAAATATTTAAACCCGTAAAGCGCAAATGGATTGATCAAATCAATTCCAGAAAGATAAAATTGCGTTTGCACCTCTCTTTACAAAAGAAGCTTTCTCGAGTCGACAAAGACTAGGGGGCTTCCAACCAGATTGTGCAAAGGCCTGAGTGTTGCGGTTGAGACCAATAGTAAATTAGCGGTGATAGAACTTCTGGCTAGCAAGCGCGTATTTGAGATGCACCACCTATATTTCTCGCGAAAAGTATCTCAAAAACGTTAGTAAGAAATATAGAATCATCAAGCGCGCCAAAAGGAGAAAAATCGCGGCCATTGTGCCGAAACGGTCTTAGAATATGAAGTTTCCCGGATCCTGGAGGTCGGACACCAATGCTCCTTCGATCTCGATCTCTACGTTGCGGAACGAAAGCACCACATCATCACCATCCTGATCGAAAGTGAGCTTTCCTAGATTGGATGCACCGTTGGCGATATGGATCTTGTCTACTCCGATTTCAAAATCAGAGATTTTGTCCAGCCCGTCGCCTTTTGCGAAAACAAAAATGTCACTTCCTTGCCCTCCGATTAGAAGGTCATTTCCCTTCCCCCCGTCAAGTACATCCCTTCCGTTGTCTCCAAGCAGAACGTCTTCACCGCGGCCTCCCCAAAGCGTATCGTGACCTGCTCCTCCGCGGAGCTCATCATTGCCGCCTTTACCATAAAGCCTGTCACGGCCTTTTCCTGTTTCTAGCTGGTTCGCTTCACCGTTGCCGGAAACGCTATCATTACCGCTACCTGTCCTGACCCGCTCGATTCCGATTAACCGATCACTTCCATAGCCTGTGTTCTGTGCCTTAGTGCTGCCCAAGCGGACTACAGCATCTTCCGTACCTGTGAAAAGGGCCAGGTCGCTACCATTTCCACCGCGCAGCACGTCATTCCCAGCCCCTCCCTTAAGACTGTCGTTGCCCTGCCCGCCGTTAAGCGTGTCGTTCCCGGCCAGCCCAAAGAGCTTGTCCTTGCCTCCGTTACCTTTGAGAACATCGGCGATGTCGCTGCCATTGAGCTGGTTATTACCAGCATCCCCAGTAGCCCGATTGACAATCTCCAAGATAGTTCCTCGAATTGCGTCACCATCTGAGTCTCCGCGTGAATCGGTCCAGGATACAACCAGCGACCCATCAGTTAATGCGGCCAAGCTGGGGTCAACTGCGTCTGATTGACCGCTAGAAACCAGCAAAGCGTCTGACTTTGCAGTACCTTTCTGGTCATAAATTCGTACGTAAACGTCAGATTGACCATCAGACTCAGATGTCCAACTAACGACAACCCAACCATTAGGGAGAGCCGTGACTTCAACATCGCTTTCGGTCGCGGCGAAGTTGGAATCCGCTCTTACAGTGATGCCGTCCGGATTGTTGTCTAGGTCATCAAAAATTCGCAGTGTCACCCCTGTCCCGTTCTCATAGGTGCTGGCATAGGCCAGAGCGAAACCTTCACCGGGTAATGCTGCAAGCTCAATTTCTTCATCATCATCTGATGGGCCAACAGGATCGATTACAAAGAAGGCACCCTCAGACAGTCCTGATGATTGACGAAATTGGAGATGGATTGGATTCGTGCCATCGTCGCTCACTTCAGTTGCGGCAATTAGCATCTTCCCATCAGATAGAGCTGCGATATCAACGTTTTGATAGTTTACAAATCCGCTAGCAACAGAGAAGATATTCAGATGGGAACCATCTTGCGTTTTAACATTTAAGTACAGAGATTCAAAAACCTCATCCTGAAGTATTGTATGCTGTTGGCCGTTGGCACCAACCGCGAGCGCCGCGTTGCCAAAAAACAAGGTGTTGCTGACAAGAGATTGCGGCCTTTCGATTGCCCCGTCGGAGGAGACGGAAGCGGTCATCAGAACCTTATCCTGCCACGAACTATTGTCGCTAATCCAGCGCAGCAGGATACTTCCGTCGGAATTCTCGGCAATCAAAGGCTCACCGTACATCTGCACCCCGAGAGCGGAACCTGAGTAAGGCAGAGTGTAGGCTCCCGATTCTGTCTCCACTGGCTCTCCATCAGCCGAAAAAATCGTGAGCGCCAAAGAGTCTGTGCTACTGAAGTGATTGCCATAAACAATCGCAAAACCGCCGCCTGAGAGCGGAAGCAGTGAGGCGCCGTACTGGTCGCCACTTTCAAAACCATTCATTTGGAATTCATCAGTTTTGGAAGAAACAATAGTGCGATTGATGACAGTCATTTGGCAACTTTCAATAGATGGTTCCGGTGAGTGATGACCGGAAAAATTGTTAAGCTTGAAACAATAAAACTTTGGTGAAGTCAAGTTGTGGGAGTAAGGCCACTTCAACGAGACTGAGTTCTTTGGTAGCGATTAGCCAGTCGCATGCGGTGCACTGACGTCTCTTTAGCTCGGTTTGCGACGCACTGCTCCAGCGAAAGCCTAAACCGTGTTCAATGTCGTGTGTGGATGGGCGAGCGGCCTGGTGCGTCTGCAGCATCCTTGCAAGGCGTCGATGGCGGCTTTGGGCTCAATCCCGCCGTCCGCTGCAGTACGGACTGGTGTCCGGTTCGAGCCCTTTGCGGACCTTGAGTTGCGGCTAGGAAGCCCGGCCATTTGCGGAAGGAAAGGTTGTCATTGGATGTCCGCTCTTCGGAAAATCCAAAGCCCTCCTTTATTGGACTGTTTGCCCGCCGCCCCATGCAGATCAGCGTCGACGTCGAGAACTACGCGCTGTAACCTTTGCATCCACAGCCTGAAGTGAGTATCGCCGACAACCAAAACCGAAACCCCAGCCTCAACATCTTCAAACATCGATTCGATCCAAACACCAAAACCATCATTCCGATCAGAAGCTCCTATAAGGTCTCCCTCGTGACCGATACCGCCTTCGTGGACCAATGTGTTTCGAAGCAACCTCAGTCGATGCAGGTCACTCCATTCTCTGTCCCATTGCGCCGAGTTGCAGGCACGCGCTTCGGATTGAATAGCGAATTGCACCTTGTATAGTTTCGCGACCCTTCCAGCGCCTAGCTGATAGGCCTGCCTTACTTCTACGTCTCCCGCCCGCAGTTTAGGCGCCAAGCCAACAATGGCTGCCTCAGCAATCGAATACGCTGAACAAATCAGGGCAGAACGCATCTGGCGAAACAGCAGCCGGTCTTCCAGCTCTTCGCACCGCCGCTCAGCCCCTCAAGCCGCGAACTCAACGGGTGAACCGGGAACGTGATATCAGGAACGACGTTCTGACAGGGAAGTCCCGGCAAGTGCCGGGCTCTTCCTTGTTCTAGTGGGCATACAGCGCTGCCTGGCACTTGCAACGGTCAGTCAGCCCTACGCTAGGGAGTGGCAACTCCTTCCGGATTAATGCCATGAGCAGCGAAGAAAATCTCCTGGTCAATGTACCCGCCGAGCTCATCGACTGGAGCACCAAACAGCTTCAGAAAATCCTGCTTACCGAGAATCTTTTCACAATCGATAAAAATGCTCCGAAGCAATGTGTTGAAAGAAGCAACATACTCTTTCGGGCCAATCTCACCGGCCTGAAAACGCTCCAAAAGGCGCTCCTGCTTCTCATGGAGTTGCGTTTGCAGCTTCTCCACCTCCAGCAGTCTCGTGTCGCTGTACTCATCACCCAAAAAGGTTTCGGCCATGGCTCTGAACTCTCTCCGCCTAAAGTCAGTCGCGCTGCCGCCCAGATTTAAGCGCTCTTTCGCGCCGCTTTTATAGATCTCAGCTATCTTCTTATCAAAAATGTCGAATTTATCCAAATCAACCTCCATCACTTCAATGCTGGTGGCTTAGTTGACAAGTCACAAGCTCTGGCCACGGAACTCCATCTTTCCCGAAGTGTCCCCACATAAATGCGGACCCCAGGTAGCCTTTGGCTCTGGACACGGTTTTCCCGGACGGACGAAGAATCCGGTTTGATGTCTGGTGACACACTCCCGTGGTCCCATAGTCGATACCGGCTTCCGACCGCGGCTGTGACAGGCAATCAGCCGTGTCGGCATTGCCAGTTCCGGAACAAACCTGCCTGCCGCCTGAACTGCGTCCCCAGCAAGGCCAAACATGCCCTGCACTGCTGGTTACATAGGTGTGGTCTGCTAATCCCCCCATTGTGGGAATAGCCCATCCCTTAAGTGTATCTGTCACCTCACCCCCCCCATGAAGAGCAAACAACTTCATCGGAAAAATAGTAAACCGGACACGAAAGATAGCAAATTGCCAACAAGAATCATACCCAGCACAAAATTTAGGGCAAAAAACCCCGGTGCCAACCGCGTAAATCTACGTCTCTGAGGGTAGTATTGCTTACATCGACCGCATTACGCCGGAGACCAACACCGCGCCGATGTCGCGGCAGTCAGAAAGACAAACGGGAGTTACATGCTGACACCAACACACACGCTGTGCTAGTATATCTAATGTGTCTTTAGCGATTATAGCGAGGGTTAGGTATGCGTAAGTTCCTTCTCACATCAGCAGTAGTACTTGCTGTAACTTCTATTCCATCTCTCTCATTTGCACAGGCAGTATCGATAGAAAGTGCAGAAAAAACCGTAGATTCATTCATGATCGATGCATTCGAAGGAATGAAGGTGGGAACTTTCGGAGCTGCTTGTCCTGCCCCTGGAATAATAGCCGCCAAGTTTGTAACCGGCGAAATTGGGCTGGATGATGCAAAAAGGGCGATGATTCCTGCGATTCTTCGCGATAAATCCACCATGATGGCAGAAGTCATGTCTGGAGGGACGATTTCTGAAAGCTACCAAATAACTCTTCGAAAGAAAGAGGTTGTAACTCAAGCCGAACTTGACGAGTTGATCAAGTTCGCAATTTCCTACATTCAGGAAAACTGAAGCCAACCTGACGACAATGAAAAAGCTAATGCCCCGGCGCTGGCCGGGGCTTCCTGCATTTCTGAGGGTCAGAAGACTGGTGTTTCGCTTGGCGAGGTGAACGCTCCGTTCAGATCTGGCAGTAACCCGGCTGCCGCCCCGGAAATGGTCCCGCGGCCCGCTGCACATCTATATAGGCACCCTGCGGATCATAGCGCGCGCACCTGCCGCACTCGCCGCCGCATATCAGTACCGCCCCAATGTCCCGCCCATCGGGCAGAGAACAGCGGCCTACTTCCCGGTCATAGGTCTTCTCTCCAGTCAGGCGGCAGGAGACCGCGTGGCCGCGTACTAGCCTGGAAACGGCACGGGTTGCCCGGTCCCCGAGAACAGTCCCGCGCTCATCACAAGTCGGCCCCTGCAAGCGCACAGGGACGCCGGACACCTCCAACGTGTCTCCGTCGCGCAATGGGTCACTGGCCCGTTCAGATCGCCGCTGAGGGGCGGTTTCTGGACTCTTGGGCTGATCTCTTTCCACAACTCAGTGTCAACCAGCGTGTCGATTTTGATCTCCTTGCCGCAAGACTGGCACTCGCACATCCCCCTGCTGCTCCTTAGTTGGACGGCTACTAGCTTCACATTAGTTGATGAGAACCTTGGGGATATCAGAGTAGTTAATGTGTGCCAGGATAGGGCTTCCCAACTGCATTGTTTCCACAAACACCGGTATGGGCTTAGTTTCGTCTTGTGTCCTTAGTTCAGCGGGGCTCATAGCTACGGACAGGACGCCAAACAGTTGACCCGGGTAGTTCGAAAGAACACACCTAATCTTTCTGTGTGCACCGTCGGGCACGGTTTTTATGTCGTAGTTTACGGGGTACTCTGATCCACCAACGACAATCACACCAGCACCGGACATTTCAAAATTTTTCACACACTTCTCCTTGGTTTCCCTCATAACGAACGCTAGGTTCCCATCCTTTTTTAGGTAAGAACTTGGCCCTCGCCATCTCAATTTAAGACTATGTTTCTGCGCCAATTTAGAGGCCAGCGCTTGCCTCCTTTTATGGGTGAACTAGGAGTTCATCGTCTTGTACGCTCCGCTAAACAGGCCGCCCAAGAACTCGCCGGCCTTTGCGGCATCCCACCCTCCGCTTTGGGCCTGCTTCACAGCCTGTGGCATAGGTAGGCTCTTGCCGCCGATCTCAACTTTACGGCCCAAGAGGTACATGCCCTTTGACGTTAACCGGCAGCCAACCCAACGGCCTTCGCCCCTGCAGCTTTCAACTCTAAGAATCTCCTCTTGGATCAACCATGTCATGCAGTTAATAAGGAGGGGAAATTCCGCGTCACCACTTGCTATGACTCTCCCGTCAATTGACACGGGCTCAATTCCAACGGGCTCGAAAATTTCGAGGATTTTACCAATCATTGCGGATTGCTTCTGGTATCTGTCAGTCAAAGCCATCCCTCCTCAGCTGAACTTTGGCCTTAAACGGCCTTCGCAAAAGTCGGTCTTCAGAATGAAGACCCCCTCTTCATCGGTGCTGCCTTTAGCCATGAACTGTTTTGCAGCCGCAATGATCTCCTCCTGGTGTTCCCAGAAGTTCTTTTCCGCCTGATCCTTCGTGTCCTCCGTCTCCAGGCAATCGGTTAAGGCCTCCCTTGTGATCGCGAACAAGAACCCCACGCCTTCAATATTCAACCGAAACTTGAAAATCTCGCGCGAGGGCTCGTAGTACAGGCCGTAACCTTTATCAAAATCACTCATAGCTGTTTTCCTGTTTCGAACGATAATTCGGCATATACAACGCTTTCTGGTGTCGCTTCACTCGCTCGATAATATCGGTTGTGTCGGCCTCAGGTTCAACAACCACAGAGCCACCACTGACGATATTTTTTTGCACCCGTCGGCTCACTTCCCCGAGGAACCACCTCACATCCGCTTCTGACAGGCCCAGGCACTCCCCCCCGGCCACAACCAGCGTATCGCCGGACTGCAGGAAGCTGATCAGGTTTGTCCGCTTAATCAGGACCGACTAGGGTCGCGTGGTTTTCTTCTTCACCACATCCCAGAAATAGCGTGCCTCCTCGCCAATGGTGCGCGATCCGCGTGAACTGAACCTTTCCAACAAAGTCCAGGAAGCGGACTTTGGCTAATTCTGGCTGCCGCTGATCAGAAGCACAAATTTTCATCCGCAGCGAATGGCCGGATAGTCCCGCCACTCTCTTTTGTTGGCGGTTCTATCAGCGGCCGCTTAGCGCCGTTCTCCACGTGCTGCACACGCGAGGGGCAACCTTTCGGTCAACGGCAGCAGGTTCATCCCACCGCTACCGTGGTCGACTTTCTCACCGCTGCTCTCAAATGCGCTGTGATAGGCGTGCCGCAACCGGGTTTCGGCCTGCTCTCCTTCAGTGCAGCCATTCCGCCGGGATTTCTAAACTTCGAAGCATCCGGCGTGTCTTTGCAGAAAACTCGTCGCAGGAAGAAGGCAACTGAACCCGCTCAACAACTCTCCGGGCGATAAATTCCTCTTGCGCATCCCAGTCATCCTCAACACTGTTGCAATCCAATAGTTTCTGCCAGTCCGCCTCGGCCTCACTGTCAACAGCCTCATACTCAGCGTGGCCCAAAGAACCGAAACACAGCCACATATGGCCCAGCCAAGGGTGTTCTGCCAATTCAAGCATTAGTTTGCTGAATGCCGCTGAAAAGCACCTCCTGTTCAACGCCAGATCAAATACGCGCTTACCACGGCCGGTTCTGACAATGCGTAGATGACATTGGTCCTGCTCTTTCAACGCGCGGACAGCAAACCAGGTCGTCAAATCGTCGGCCAGAAACGCGTGGGGCTCGCCGCCCGCTTTCAAGCATGCGGCAAAGCGCGCCCAAAGCACGAGCGAATCTTCTACATCGTTTAGAACGAGTTCTATCTTTTCTTCTTCGAACTTCACATTGACGCTGATCCACCCGTTGATCACCTGTGCAAGCTCAAAAGATATCTCCACTGGCGTAAGCTCAGCTTGGGGCAGCGGGAAAGGCTCATCAAGCCGAACCCAGGAATTGGAGCCCAAAATGCAGCTCCAGCCTTTTAGCTTGGCCAGTCCGAACTGGGCGAGTTCCAGATACTCTGGCGTCACATTAAGTACACTTAAACAGTTGAACTCGGCTTTCTTGAAAGCTGCCAAGTCAGCCTCCAACTTGTCGCGCTTGCCTTCAACTGCGCTGACTCGCCAATGCGCGTCACCCGGCCAGCGCCAGGAAACAAGAGTGTATGTTTTGAGATCGTGAACCAAACTATTAACCGTGAGAACCGGATTTCCATCTGCCGGAAACGCGAACCTGGCTGGGTTTTTGCAAGAACTTTCCGCGGCAGATGGTCAAAGGGTGTTCAGGTCTTGCCCCAAGTGCACGAGGCGGTGAAAGAAGAAGAATCTTATCGTCCTGCAGCAGTTTCAACTGGCGCCAATCGGAAGATTATCTCGGCAAGAATGTCCATACGACCACAATAGGTGATACTGCCCCCGCGGTCCATATTTGCCGCTCAACTTCTATTTTGGCGAAGCGCCCGCGACGCGGCATCTGCAGGCTGGTTGCCGCCGTAGAGCTGGTTAGCAAAGGTAGACCATTGATAATTCGGAAACAAAACCAGATCGCATTTTGCCGAGATAGGGCCCCAGGCAGAGTTAAGGAAGCAAGAGATGCGGCACTGTAGACACCAAGACTTATCAGATTAGATCAATGACAAAAAATCATTAACATTCCGACACTTACGGAACCTTGAGCAAGGCCGCCCGGAATGACCGTCTTCCGGAATATTGTGCAGGAAGCATGTCTCAGTAAGTCGAAAATAGTGCGGATACATGCGCGCGCGTGCGCGAAGGAGACGGATCTGGTGCTCAATCCAATAAGCAATCAGGAAAAAATGGCACCAATATGGCTGACTAGCCTGTGTTGAGCCTCGTCGAACAAATAGGCAAGCCTGCGTGGCCGCGCTAGAATGTCAACGAGGTATAAGCCCCCTATCCAGGCAAGCAAAAGGCTAGGAAGAGAAGATTCGCAGCACCGCTACTCTTGGCTGAAACGCTTTGTGGACTGAGGCCTAAAGATCGCGCGACAAGTGCCGCGAGGGAGAAATCCGTCACGAACGCAGCGTTTTCGCAAGCCCGATGAAAATGTCCCCCATACGTCCCCCAAGAAGGACAAGCGGGTCAATGGATTCGCTGGAAGCCCACTAACTTATTGAAAAGATGGTGCCCCCACACGGACTCGAACCGCGGACCTACTGATTACAAATCAGTTGCTCTACCAGCTGAGCTATAGGGGCACACACAATTGCAGGTTTTCGGCGAGACGCCAGGCAACCGCCCAATCAAGCCGTTTAGGGCAAAGGAAACGCCTCGGCCCGATCTGCCCGCGTCTGTTACTAAAGTCTGCAAAAGGCGTCAAGCGTGTATGGCACCCGGAATCATCAGTTTAGGCACATTTCGGGGATAGTGCCCCTGGCAAATGCCCCCGCCCGGATCTGCCGCCGCATTTTAACAGCTGCACTTGAAACTCTGCGGAACTCAAACCCGCCAGGAAACAGTGCTTCAAGCACAGGTTTGACCTTGCTGCGGGGCCGAAGTAGGTCTGATTGTAAGAAACCCGTAAAAACAGGCCAGGTCATGCAGGTCATTATCCACTGCGGAGCGCATGCGACGGAGGAAGACCTTCTGCTGAAAGCTCTGCTGAAAAACGCGGACGGTTTGTCCACGCAGGGCACGGCCGTTCCAGGCCCTGGGCGGTACCGGACCCTGCTGAAGGACTGCATTGCCGCGATGAAGAATGGATCCGCCGCGGAGGATGCGCCTGATCTGCTGTGGGATGCGATCCTGGGGGACCATCAGGCCGACCGGGTCATACTGTCCAATCCGCATTTCTTTGGCTCGCCCAGGCACGCACTGCAGGAAGGGCGGCTTTATCCGGAAGCCGGCACGCGGCTGCAAGCGCTGCAGGCACTGTTTCCTTACGACGCACCCGAGGTCTTCATGGCGCTGCGCAACCCGGCAACCTTTCTGCCGGCACTGTTTGCTCGATCCAGCCGGGCCATTAAAAACAAGGCGCTGCAAGGCTGTGACCTGCGGCAGCTGCGCTGGTCGCAGCTGCTGGAACAGATGCGCAAAATGGCGCCCAGCATGCCCGTCACGGTCTGGTGCTATGAAGATCTGCCGCTGACCTGGGAGCAAGTGCTGCGCGAGCTGGGAGGGCTGGAGGCCGGCACCGGCCTCAAGGGCGGAATGGATCTTTTGGCGGCGCTTCTGCAACCGGAAGGGCTGGAACGGTTGCGCGCCTATCTGGCGGCCCATCCCGGCCTTACGGAAATCCACAAGCGCCGGGTTTATGCGGCCTTTCTGGACAAATTCGCCCGCGAAGAGGCACTGGAAGAGGAACTGGATCTGCCAGGCTGGACAGCCGGGCTGGTGGACGAACTGAGCGAACTTTACGAAGAAGACCTCTTTCGCATCCAGCGGATGCCCGGGGTAGCTCTGATCGCCCCCTGACGCTTGCGGTCTGCCCGGCCCGTTCTTGGGTCAGCCCCCATTATTCCAGCGGCTGGCCGTCGCGGCCAAAAATCAGGCTCTCGGTGCTCAGATCATCATAGGTGATTTCCACTGCGACCTGCTGAAGCGAGCCTAATGGATAGCTGCGGTAGGGCATCCCATCCTCTTCCTTGATCATATTGGGGAACCCCTCCTCCAGATGGCAGGCGGGCAGCGGCCAATCCTGCGGCGCCTGACCGTTTACCCCCAGCCTGATCCCGGCGAGGCCGCAGCGCCATGACCAAAGATGCGTGACATAAAGCAGGTCCTGTCCGTCGAACTCGCGCACATGGATCCAATTGGTCCGGGTGGCCGCCAGGATCGGCTTGACTTCAAGCGCGGTAGTAAAGCGGCCGGTGGCCTCTTGCGGCTCTGCGGCAAGCGCCGCCTGCTGCGCAGCCGGTTCTGCCGTTCCGGCGGCGGCCGTGCCTGCCCCTTTCGGCTCTCCCGGTTGAACCGATGCCGCCAGAATGGCAAGGAACACGTCGATCATCTTTTCTTCTCCCCGGTCTGCGCCCGGCACGGCACAGACCCGTTGGTAATTGCCGCAGGCCGGTTGCGCCGCGCCCTGCAGGCTAGTAGCTACTCTATCAGGCAGTCCTATCCGCCCGGAAGAGACGGAAAACGGGGAAAACAATGGTAAATGCCCCCTTCAATGTGATGATCATCGGCCAAGCTGGCCGGCTGCAGTATGAAGCCGTGCTGTTTGCCGCCTCGCTGCGCCATTGCTCACCGGGCTTTGCGGGCCGGCTTTTTGTGGCGGTGCCTCAGCCTGGCCCCTTGTGGGACAAGGATCCCAGCATCCGCAACGCAGAGGTTCTGCAGGCGCTGGCGGATCTGGGGGCCGAGATCCTGCCGTTCGAGAGCAAGGTGTTTGGCGCTTCCTATCCTTACGGCAATAAAATCGAAGCGCTGCAGGCAATGCCCAAGGGCGAACCTTTTGTGTTCTTCGACACTGACACGCTGATCACGGACGAGCTGGCGGACGTGCCGTTTGACTTCTCCCGCCCCTCCGCCTCGCTGCGGGTTGAGGGCACCTGGCCGAAACCGACGCTTTACGGTCCCGGCTACGGCGGGATCTGGCAATCTCTTTACAACCGCTTTGGGCTGGATTTCCTGTCCAGCCTCGATCCCAGCCAGCCGGATGAATACTGGAAACGGTATCTTTATTTCAACGCCGGCTTCTTTTACGGCGCCTGCCCGCGGGCCTTTGGCAAGCGGTTTCTGGTCTACGCGCAGTCGGTGCTGAACGATCCGCCTCCGCAACTGGTTTGCCAGGCCTTGGATCCTTGGCTGGATCAGATTGTGCTGCCGCTGGTGATCCACTCTTTTGGCGGCGGCCGCGACGGGCTGCCTGGCGGCTATCTGGATGGCAGGACCAGCTGCCACTACCGATTGTTCCCGCTGCTTTATGCACGCGAAAGCGACCGGGTGGTGGAGCTGCTGCATGAAATCACCGCGCCGAACCGGATCAAGAAGGTTCTGAAAGGCTATGAGCCCATAAAGCGCATGGTCTATCAGGGCCGCGGTGAAAAGGTCCGGGCGCTGTTTGATCAGGGCAATCTGCCCCGGCGCGAACAGGCGATCCGCAACCGGATCAAGTCTGAAGGCTTCTGGATGCGCTGACGGCGGCCGGCTGCCCCTCTCGTGACCGGGCGCTCCCGCCTGTTCCCGGGCATCCGCCGGATGCCTCTCACAGTTGGGCCCGGCGCCGCGCGATGCGCGGCGCGCGCCATGCGCAACATGGCGCCAGGCCCAACGGGAGCGGCTGCCGTCAGGCGGCCGGCGACGGGCGGGAGGCCTCTGCTGCGGCATTCACGTGATTGCCTTTGGCACGCAGCCATGCTGTGGTGCGCGCGAGACAAAAGACCTTTCAGGGAGACCACCTCATGTCAGACGCTCCGTCCTATGGTTTCGACACATTGCAGATCCACGCCGGCGCCAAACCGGACCCGGCCACCGGCGCGCGGCAGACGCCGATTTATCAAAGCACCGCCTATGTTTTCCGTGACGCCGAACATGCAGCCGCGCTGTTCAACCTGCAGGAAGTCGGCTTTATCTATTCGCGCCTGACCAACCCCACCGTCGCGGTTCTGCAGGAACGCCTGGCAACGCTCGAAGGCGGCGTTGGCGCGGTGTGCTGCTCTTCCGGCCATGCGGCACAGATCATGGCACTGTTCCCGCTAATGGGGCCGGGCTGCAACGTGGTGGCCTCGACCCGGCTTTACGGCGGCACCGTCACCCAGTTCAGCCAGACCATCAAACGCTTCGGGTGGTCGGCAAAATTCGTCGACACCGACGACTTGGACGCAGTGAAGGCGGCGATCGACGAAAACACCCGCGCGGTGTTCTGCGAATCCATTGCCAACCCCGGCGGCTATGTAACCGATATCCGGGCGCTGGCAGATGTCTCCGATGCTGCGGGCATTCCGCTGATCGTCGACAACACCTCTGCCACACCGTACCTGTGCAACCCGATTGCCCAGGGCGCTGCTTTGGTCGTGCATTCGACCACCAAGTATCTGACCGGCAACGGCACCGTGACCGGCGGCTGTGTGATCGACAGCGGCAAGTTCGACTGGTCTGCCAATGACAAGTTCCCGTCGCTGTCGGAGCCGGAACCGGCCTACCACGGGCTCAAATTCCATGAGACCTTCGGCCCTCTGGCCTATACGTTCCACGGCATCGCCATCGGCCTGCGCGATCTGGGCATGACGATGAACCCGCAAGCGGCGCATTACACGCTGATGGGGATCGAGACCCTTTCCCTCAGGATGCAGCGCCATTGCGAGAATGCCCGCAAGGTGGCCGAATGGCTCGAAAACGATGATCGCGTCGACTATGTGACCTATGCGGGCCTGCCGTCCTCGCCCTATTACGAGCGCGCTCAGGCGTGCTATCCCAAGGGCACCGGCGGCCTGTTCACCTTTGCCGTCAAGGGCGGGTACGAGGCCTGCGTCAAACTAGTGGATTCACTGGAGATCTTCAGCCATGTGGCCAACCTTGGCGACACCCGGTCGCTGATCATCCACTCGGCCTCCACCACCCACCGCCAGCTGTCTCCGGAGCAGCAGGAAGCTGCGGGCGCCGGCCCCAATGTGGTGCGCGTCTCCATCGGCATCGAGGATGCGGATGATCTTATCCGCGACCTGGATCAGGCCCTGGCCAAGGCCTGCGGCTGAGGTCTCCCGCCGTTCAAGTCAGAAAGACCGGGCGCCCTGCCCGGCCTTTTCCATTTCCGCCGGGCCTATTCGCCGCCCGGCGCCATCATGTCAAAGACAACCGACACGGTGTGGGTAAAGGTCAGCTCACCCGCCTCAATGGGCATCGCATCGCTGCGGGCCATTTCCATCGCCATCATCGGGCGGCCGCCGCCGTTGCCATGCTCACTGATCGTCCGCACCGGCCCCAGCTTCATCCCCGCGGCTTCAGCCAGCTGCTGGGCTTTACGGATGGCGTCCTTGACCGCCTCGCCGCGAATCCTGTCAGTCACCGCCTCCGGATTTTCCACACCAAAGCTCAGGCCCTGGAACTGATTGGCACCGGCGCCGAGCACCGAATCCAGCACCGGACCAAGCCGGTCCAGTTCGCGCACCCGCAGCATCAGCGTGCTGGAGGCCTGGAAACCGGTGATCTCGCGGCGGCCGCCGCTGTCATAAGAGCGGTCCTGAGACCAGACAGGATGCATGGCAATCTGCCGGGTCTGCATATCCGCCGAAGCAATGCCCGCGTCCTTGAGGCGTGCAATCACCGCCGCCATCGAGTCCGAGACCGCGGCCATTGCAGCGGCGGCTTCTTCCGCCTCTTCGGTCACACCGAGGGTGATGGTTGCCAGCTCAGGCGCCACCTGCGCCATGCTCTCACCGTTCACGGTGATCTGCCGCAACGCCTGTGCCTCGTCCGCCGCCATTGCCGCAGTGCTCACCGACAGCATCAGCGCCGCTGCCAGAAGTTTCTTTGCTTTCATGCTCAATAGCTCCTTTTGGAATGCCCTCTAGATGGGGGCGGCGAACTGCCGCCCGCAAGCCCCCGCAGCGGTCTTTTCCTTTAACCCGGCAGGTTTCTGCTTTAAGGTCCGCGGCAAAACACCGGGCGCGCCAAGCGGCCCCGGGCAGTATGGATTTTGAGGGTTTGACCCAAAGCATGAAACCGGCATTTGCACTTTCGCTTTCCTCTGATGGTATTGAGTTGATCTATCGCGCCGGCGACGGCTGGCGCAGCGTTGCCCTCACGCCATTCGATGCCGGCGACCTGCCCGCCGCGCTGGCGGAAATGCGCGAGGCAGCGCTGCGGCTTGAACCGGAAGGCGTCTTTTCCAAACTTATCCTGCCCAACGACCAGATCCGCTATTTGCCCGTCGAGACCGGTGATCTTCCGGCTGATGCCCGAATTGACACTGCCCGGCAGGCGCTGGTTGGGGCGACCCCCTATTCCGTGGATGAGCTGGCCTTTGACATCTCAGCCGATGGCAGCATCACCCATGTCGCGGCCGTGGCACTGGAAACACTGGATGAGGCAGAGACATTTGCCGTTGAACACGGGTTCGGACCGGTCAGCTTCGTTGCGGTTCCGGACGGCAGCGGGTTTCTGGGTGAGCCGTTCTTTGGCACCACACGGGCGATCCGCGGCACTGAGGTGGAACCGGACAGCGAAGCTGTTGCGGTGGCAGGGCCGCTGGACCTTCCGGTTTCTGCCAAAGAACCAGCAACTGCCAGTGAAGATGCCGCTGCAGACGCGGCGGAGGCGGCAGATGATCCAGCCAAGGACGAAGACAGCACTTTAAACGCTGCAGTGCTGGACGACCCTCTGCCGGATCATGCAGACCAGGCAGAGCAGCCAGAACCTGCCGCTCCTGCAGTGGCGGCAGCACAGGCTGGCCCCGACGCTGTTTCCAAGCCTGCCCCCGCCGGACACGACCAGCCCCTGGCTGATGCGCCTCAGACAGGCCCCGCGGCGCCATCTGCAAAACCCTCGAGCCTGCCGCCCGCTCCGCCGGCCGCCAATACCGCCACTGCACCCGCTGAAACCGCCGAAGATGACAAGAGCACCGCGTCTCCCGTACCGCTTGTTGCCGCCCCCAAACGCGGCGCAGAGACGGCCGCAGCCATACCGCTGGGCGCGGCACAGCCGGCCTTGGTTCTGGACACGGCAACGCTTGCTGCACCCCGCCCGTCAATTCCCCCTGCACCGGCCGCCCTGCGGGAAACCGCATCAGAAGCGCCCGGCGCGGTCCAGGCAAAGCCTGCAGCAGAGGCACAAGAAAACAAGACCGTAACCAAAGGCAAGCCGCGGCATCTGGGGCTGATCCTGACCGCAGTCTTGCTGCTGTTCCTGGCCGCTGCGGCTGTCTGGGCTGTGCTGGGCGAAGAAGCTTTCCTGACCTCCAGCCCGGAACCGGATCAACGTCTGTCCCCCGCCCCCGAAGTTAACGCAGCAGACGGCGGCACGGCGCAAAACTCTGGCCCGAATGACACGCCGGCTGTGCTGGACCACCCCAGCGAAGAGGCCGATCCGCAACCGATTGCCCCGCAGGTCAGCGTGCTTGCAGAACAGCCTGATGCCGGAGCAGCAGACACCGGCGCGGATGCAGCTGAGAGTTTTGAGGAAGGCAACCCGGAACTGGCCGGGACCGGCGCCGCTAATCTGCACCCGTCTGTCGCGGATGAAGCCGCCGCAGACGGTGTGGACTTGCCGGAGGAAGGCACTGACACGGCCTTCCTGGAACCGGAAACATTGCAGCCCGGCAATATCAGCCCGCCGCAAAACACCGCGGCGGAGCAGCCGCTGGACCCGCTGGCCCAGGCTGCGCGCTATGCAGCCACCGGCGTCTGGACGGTTGCACCGGATCTGGGGCAGTTCCCCGCTGGCGCCGGGCTGGACGAACTTTACACCGCTTCCATCGACCGGACCGGATCAGCCCCCGATGCCGTGGCGCTGCCGCAGCCGGATAGCTTTTCCAACGATCTGGAACTTGCCCCTGTCGCCTCCCCCGCCGCCGCCGGGAAAGCGTTTGATCTGGACGGGCGCGGCCTGGTCAAGGCGAGCCCTGATGGCACGCTCAACCCCGATGGCATCATGATTTTCAAGGGCCGCCCCAAGGTGGTGCCGCCGCCCGCACCTGACCGCAGCGACCCGGCGGCCGAGGCCCTGGCCGAGGAAGTCGCGCGCAACCAAGTCTTGTCGCGCAAACGGCCAAAGCCGCGGCCTGCAGATCTGGAGGAACAGGTGGAGCGGGCACAGCTTGGCGGCCTCAGCCGGGCAGAGCTGGCCTCCTTGCGGCCGCGCAAACGGCCTGCGAGCCTGAAATCCGCCGAAGAGGAACAGCTGCCGGTAACGGAACTGGCCGTTGCCGCATCGGTGCAGCCCCGTGGCCGGCCCGCCAACTTCGCCAATCTCGTCGACCGCGCCCGCCGCAATTCCCAGAATCAGGTGCAAACCGCCGCCGCGGTGCCTGCCGCCGCAGCGGCCGCCGCACCGCGCATTCCAACAGCGGCTTCTGTTGCCCGCCGCGCCACGGTCAATAACGCCATCAACCTGCGCAAGCTGAACCTGATCGGCGTTTATGGCACTGCCTCCGACCGCCGCGCCCTGGTCCGCCTGCCCTCCGGCCGATACAAGAAGGTGCAAGTCGGCGACCGCATTGACGGCGGCCGGGTGATCGCCATCGGCGAAAGCCAGCTGCAATACCAGAAAGGCGGCCGCAACCGCACTCTGACCATGCCCAAGGGCTAAGACCAGCCCGAAGAAAAGCCGGGCCTGCGAGGCAAACCCGGCTTAGCCTGCTTTCCTGACAGACTATTCTGCGGCCTGAATCTCGCCGTTTTCAATCTGCTCGCGCTCGATCGATTCAAACAGCGCCTTGAAGTTCCCCTCGCCAAAGCCGTCATCGCCCTTGCGCTGGATGAACTCGAAGAAGATCGGCCCAATCACGGTTTTGGAGAAGATCTGCAGCAGGATGCGGGTTTCGCCGCCGTCCACCACACCCTCGCCGTCGATCAGGATACCGTGTTTCTTCATGCGGTCCAGCGGCTCCTCATGGCCGTGCACCCGTTCCTTGGACAGCTCATAATAGGTGTCATTCGGGCCAGGCATGAACTTCAGGCCCTTGCCGGCAATCGCGTCGGTGCTGGCATAGATGTCCTCGGTGCCGACTGCGATGTGCTGGATACCTTCGCCGTTGTATTTTTTCAGATAGGACACGATCTGACCGGTCTCGCCCCGATCCTCGTTGATCGGGATCCGGATGCGGCCGCAGGGCGAGGTCAGCGCGCGGCTGAACAGGCCGGTGTACTTGCCTTGGATATCGAAGAAACGGATCTCCTTAAAGTTGAACAGCTCCTCGTAGAACCTGAACCACTTGTCCATGTTGCCCTTGTAGACATTGTGGGTCAGGTGATCGAGGTAATAGAACCCGTCGCCGCGCGGCTTGGACTGCTTCAACCACTCGAATTCGCCGTTGTAGGGCGAGGTGTCGTAGTACTGATCGATGAAGTAGATCAGCGACCCGCCAATGCCTTTGATCGCAGGCACATCCATCACCTTGCCCGGCCCATCATAGGCCTCTGCGCCCTTGGCAACCGCATGATCGAATGCCTTTTGCGCATCCGCCACACGCCAGCCCATCGCCGGGGCACAGGGGCCGTGCTCTTCCACGAACTTTGCGGCAAAGCTCTCAGGGTCGGCGTTCAGGATATAGGTCACATCGCCCTGCTGCCACAACTCCACCAGCGGCTGGTCCTTGCGGTGCCCCACCAATTCATAGCCCATGCGGGTAAACAGCTCCCGCAACTCTTCCGGCTCGGGGCTGGCAAATTCAACGAATTCAAAGCCATCGGTGCCTGCGGGGTTCTCAGTCGTGATTTCGGATTTCGGGGCATTATGCGGGAACGGGCCCATTGCGCATCTCCTTGAGATCATGGGGAAACAAGTGAATTCTTGCATCAAGAATACCGCATATCGCATGCTTGTTTTCCGCATTGTTTCGCACCCACGCCTTGATCCGCGCGCAATTTCCGCGAGAATAGTTAAAAGTATGGAGATTTTCCGCATGCTAGACACAACAGACATGAAACTTCTGGCAGCGTTGCAGAAAGACGCGCATCTGACCGCACAGCAACTTGGTGAAATGCTCAATCTCTCGCCCAGCCAAGCGGGACGGCGACGCCAAAAGCTGGAGGCCGACGGTTATATCCAAGGCTATTCGGCACGGCTGGACCCAGCAAAACTGGGGCTGGCGGTCCAGGGCTTCGTGCAAGTGCATTTGGGCAGCCACGGGCCGGAGCAATCCAAGGGATTCGCCCGCCTGGTGGCCAGCCAGCCGGAAATCACCTCTGCCTGGACGATGACCGGCGAGGCCGATTACCTGCTGCGTGTCTACTGCGCCGACCTGGAGGCGCTGAATACGCTCATTCACGGCATTTTACTGCCGCATCCCGCCGTCTCCAGGGTCCAAAGCCAGATCGTAATGGCACAATTAAAACGCGATGCACCGCTGCCGACTTAACCAGCTGGGAAGGATTTCGGCGTAAAGATGCAGTAACGACTACTGTAACCCAAAGTGGAATGTGCCGTGTCTTTTGTTGACCGCCGCGTCGAAACGCGCCCCACCAGCGGCGAGGCCCCGTTCGCCCTCAATGAAGTGTTCTTCTCCAGAACCGACAGCCGGGGTGTGATCCAGGCCGGCAACTATGTCTTCCGCCGCGTCGGCGCATATCCTTGGGAAGAGCTGATCGGCGCCCCGCACAAAGTAATCCGCCATCCGGATATGCCCAAGGGCGTGTTTTCGCTGTTCTGGGACACCATCCAGCGCGGCGAATCGATGGGGGCATACGTCAAGAACAAGTCCAAGGACGGGCTGTACTACTGGGTGTTTGCGGTGGTGGTGCCCTGCCAGGACGGGTATCTGTCCGCCCGTATCAAGCCCAGCAGCGAACTGTTTGACCAGGTGCGCAGCCTCTACGCCAAGATGCTGAAGCGGGAAAAGGACGAAGGCGTCAATCCCGCGGACAGCGCGCAGTATCTCCTCGATTGGCTGAACAGCCAGGGGTATGAAGATTACCACCAATTCGCCGCCCACGCGCTGAGCCAGGAGCTGATTGCCCGCGATCACGGGCTGGGCCAGCAGCCGCACGCCCGCGTCCAGGAGCTGACCAGCATGCTGCGGGACGCGGAGACCTTGGTAGAGGAAACCGAAGGGCTGATTACCGACTTCGACGCGATGCATACCATCCCGCATAACCTGCGTGTGCTGGCGTCGCGGATCGAACCCTCGGGCGGTCCGGTGACCGTTCTGTCACAAAACTATGGCTCGATGTCGCGCGAAATGTCGGACTGGTTCGCCGCTCATGTGATGGGAAAGAACAGCAATTTCGCCAAGATCAAATCTTCGGTGAACAACAGCCTGTTTGTCGAAGGCATGGCGCGCATCCTGATCGAATGCGACAACCAGCTGCAAAAGGAGCGCCGCGACCTGGGCAATGTCGATATGGAGGCCGAGCGCAAGATTCTGGGCGACCTGGTCAAGGCGCAGGTCAAACGCTCGGAGGACGGCATGAAAGAGGTCGATGAAGAAGCCGTGCGCATCACCAGCGCTTGCCAAGTTATGCACCGCCACTTCCTGGGCCTCAGCTCCACCCGTGTCCTGCTCAAGATTGAAAGTGCCCGGCTGACTGATTCCGGCGAAACCCTGGCCGACATCATCGACCAGCTGGGCGGTTTTCAGGAGCGGATCTCCCGGCGGCTGGACCGTATTGGCAAGCTAAGCGAAGAAATCCGCATTCTGGAGCACTAAGACCGCCCGCAGCGGTCCCGGCAGGCGCCGGATTGCCAGCGCCTCAGCCTTTCGCTGCCAAAATGATTGCCAAGGCCCCGGCCTGCTTGCGATACCTTCTACATGGAAGAGTTTTTTTATCAGGCAACCATTTACCTGGGGGCCGCCGTCATCGCCGTTCCCCTGGCAGCCCGGCTGGGGCTGGGTTCTGTGCTGGGCTATCTGGCTGCAGGCATCGCCATTGGCCCGGTCCTGGGCCTTACCGGCGCCGAAACCGAAGATCTGCGCCATTTCGCCGAATTCGGCGTGGTGATGATGCTGTTCCTGATCGGGCTGGAGCTGGAGCCGCGCGCGCTTTGGGCGATGCGGGACAAGCTGATCGGACTTGGCGGCATGCAGGTTGCCGCTTCCACCGTTGTTCTGATGGCGGCGGCCATGGCCGCGGGCCAGCCCTGGCACGTCAGCCTTGCGGTCGGGCTGGCGCTGTCGCTGTCTTCCACCGCAATTGTTTTGCAGACATTGTCGGAAAAAGGATTGATGCAAACCGGCGGCGGGCGCTCTGCCTTCTCGGTGCTGCTGACCCAGGATATTGCGGTCATTCCGATCCTGGCCTTCCTGCCGCTGCTGGGCACCTATGCCATTCCGCAATTCGCCTCCGACGGCTCCATCAGCCGGGAGGGCGCAGGCGGCCATGGCGGCGGCCACCACTCGCTGTCTTTGGTCGACGGGCTGCCCGGCTGGGCAGTGGCGCTGGTCACGCTGGCCGCGATTGCCTTTATCATCCTGGCAGGCATCTATCTGACCAGGCCGCTGTTCCGTTTCATCCACGCCTCCAACCTGCGTGAAATGTACACCGCCCTGGCGCTGATGATTGTTGTCGGCATCTCCTTCCTTATGACCCTGGTGGGCCTGTCGCCGGCGCTTGGCGCCTTTCTGGCGGGGGTGGTGCTGGCCAACTCTGAATTCCGCCACGAGATGGAAAGCGACCTCAACCCCTTTAAGGGGCTGCTGCTGGGCCTGTTCTTCATCACCGTCGGCGCAGGTATCAACTACCGCCAGTTCCTGGCCGACCCCGGCGACCTGATCGGCCTGGCCTTGCTGGTGATCTTTGCCAAGGGCGCAGTGCTGTTTGCGGTTGGCCACGCTTTTGGCCTGCGCCGCCGCCGGCTGTGGCTTTTCACCCTTAGCCTTGCCCAGGCCGGCGAGTTCGGGTTTGTGCTGCTGGCGTTTTCCACCCAGCTGAACGTCATCCCGCCGGCCCTGTCCGAAAAGCTGCTGCTGGTAATCGCCCTGTCGATGCTGATCACCCCGCTGCTATTCATCCTCTATGACTTCCTGTCAAAACGCATGGGAGAACCGCTGCAAGCCCACGAGCCGGATGAAATCGACGAAGAAGGCCCGGTAATCATCGCCGGCATCGGCCGGTTTGGCCAGATCGTCAACCGGCTGGTGCAGGCCAGCGGGTTTAAGACCGTGGTGCTGGACCACGACATGGAGGCGGTGCAGCTGATGCGCCGCTTCGGGGTCAAAAGCTTTCTGGGCGACCCGACCCGGCCGGAACTTCTGAAGGCCGCGGGCATCGCCAAGGCCAAGGTCTTTGTGGTGGCGCTGGATGACCCGGAGGGCGTGGTCAAGATGGTCAAATATGTGCGCCGCTCCTATCCCGATCTGCACATCATCGCCCGCGCCAAGGACCGCAACCACGTCTATGAGCTGTACCAGGCCGGCGCCGACGACATCGTGCGCGAAATGTTCGACAGTTCGGTCCGCGCCGGCCGCTACGTGCTGGAGAACGTGGGCCTCAGCGAATATGAGGCTGCGCAGGCCGCGCAAACCTTCTATGCCCATGACCGGGCCAACCTGCGCGATCTGGCCCAGCACTGGATCCCCGGCGTGCCCGCCAGCCAGAACCCCGCCTATATCGAACGGGCGCGGGAGCTGGAGAAAGCCATCGAAAGCGCGATTTTTGACATGGCCGAACGCAAGCGCAAGAAATCCTCCGAGGCCGCCGAATGAAACAGCCCCGGCGCAGTGCCGGGGCCTAGAATTCGATCCGGAGAACAGCCGCCAGGTTCAGCTGTCTGAAACCCCTGCCTCGGCAAAGGTGGCCATGCCGCTGTGGCAGGCGATGGCGCCTTTTAGCACCTGGATCGCCAGCGCCGCGCCAGAGGCCTCTCCCAGCCGCAAGCCCAACGACAGCAGCGGCTGCTTGCCCAGCTTCGCCAGCAGCGCCGGATGGGCGCCCTCCGCGCTTTGATGACCCGCCACTGCGTGGTCCAGCGCGCCATCTGCAGTCTTCGCCAGGCAGGCTGCGGCAGCGCAGCAGATGAAACCGTCCAGGATGACCGGAATATGCAGGATCCGCGCTGCGGCGATGGCGCCGGCCATGGCGGCAATCTCGCGCCCGCCCAGGCAAGCCAGCGCGTCCAGGCCGTCCCGGATTACCTCCTTGTGCAGGGCAACGCCTTCGGCCACCACGCGGGTTTTGTTTGCAAGGCCGGCATCATCCACACCGGTGCCGCGTCCGGTCCAGTCTGCGGCTTCGCCGCCAAACAGCGCACAGGCCAGCGCCGCCGCAGGGGTGGTGTTGCCAATGCCCATTTCGCCTACCACCAGCAAATCGGCACTGGGGTCCACTGCCGACCAGCCAGCCTGAAGCGCCGTCAGCAGTTCGTCCGCACTCATGGCAGGCGCTTGGGTAAAATCGGCAGTGGGGCGGTCCAGCTCCAGCGCATGCACATCCATGCGGGCACCAGCCAGCCGGGCCAGCTGGTTGATCGCCGCGCCGCCATGCTCAAAGTTGACCACCATCTGGGCCGTCACTTCTGCCGGAAAGGCCGAGACCCCCTGCGCCATCACCCCGTGATTGCCGGCAAAGACGATCACTTGCGGTGCGGTGATCTCCGGCCGGTCGCTGCGGCGCCAGCCACCGTACCAGATCGCCAGGTCCTCCAGCCGGCCCAGTGCTCCCGGCGGCTTAGTCAGCTGCGTATTGCGCGCGGCGGCACCATCCAGCGCGGCCTGGTCCTGCGCAGGAGCGCCAGCAAGCGCGGCGCGGAAATCATCAAGGGAGGAAAGCTGTGGCAGCATGGCATTGCCTCGTTGCATCTGAGTGGGTGACGCGGATAAAGCGGTTGCAGACTGTTTACCCGCTGGCCGCAACGCCGCAAGCCCTCCAATAGGCCCGCAGATGCGAAAAAACGACATTCAAGCTAAAGACATGACGCTGGCACTGGTGCTGCTGACCCGGCTGCCGCTGCCGCACCTGCCCGTTGACGCCTTCCAGCGTCAGGCCAGGGCAGTCTGGGCCTTTCCGCTGGCCGGGCTGGCGGTGGCCTTGCCTGCCGCGCTGCTGGCGGCGCTTGCGCTGGCCGCAGGGCTGCCCGCCATGGTGGCCGCAGGGCTTGCCCTGGCGGCGCAGGTGATGCTGACCGGCGCCATGCACGAGGACGGGCTGGCCGATACCGCCGACGGGCTCTGGGGCGGCTTCACCCGCGAACGGCGGCTGGAGATCATGAAGGACAGCCATATTGGCGCCTATGGGGTAATCGCGCTGATCCTCGGCTTCGGCCTGCGCTGGAGCGCCCTGGCGGCACTTTTCGGGACCGCCGGGCCCTGGATCCTGCCGCCACTGGCCATGCTGAGCCGCGCGGTGATGCCTGCCTTGATGGCGTCGCTGCCCAATGCACGAAGTGCCGGATTGTCCCAAACCGTAGGCCGCCCCCGCGTTCTGCCCTGCTTGCTGGCCGCCCTGCTGGCCATTGGCCTGTCACTGCCTGTGCTTGGCGCCGCGGCCCTTGGCATGGCCCTGGCCATGGCCATGGCCGGGGCTGGACTGGGCCTTCTGGCCAAGGCCAAGATCGGCGGCCAGACTGGCGACATTCTAGGCGCCTCGCAGCAAGTGGCAGAGATCGCGGGCCTTTTGGCGCTGCTTGCAATCTGCGCCTGACCCTGGCTCACTCACAACGAAAAAGGCCGCGCCCGGCAGGCACGGCCTTTACTTTAAAGCGGAGCGCCGGATCAGGCAGCGCGGGAGGTCAGCACCTCGTCCACCTGCTTGGCGGCTGCGATCTCGTCATTGCCGGACACGGCAGCCACTTCGCGGGTCAGCCGCTCCAGCGCCGCCTCGTACAACTGGCGCTCGGAGTAGCTCTGCTCGCGCTGATCATCGGTGCGGTGGAGGTCGCGCACCACTTCAGCGATTGAGATCAGGTCGCCGGAGTTGATCTTCTGCTCATACTCCTGCGCGCGGCGCGACCACATGGCGCGCTTCACCTTGGCCTTGCCCTTGAGCGTTTTCATCGCTTGGGCGATCACGTCCGGCGAGCTGAGCGAACGCATCCCCACTTCGGTGGCCTTGTTGGTCGGCACCCGCAGGGTCATCTTGTCCTTTTCAAAGGTGATCACGAAAAGCTCCAGCGCAAAGCCGGCCACTTCCTGCTCCTCGATCGAGATGATCTGGCCAACGCCATGCGCCGGGTAGACCACGTAATCATTGGGGCGGAATTCGAGCTTCTTCGACTTGGTCATACAGGTTTTTCCTCACTCACAGCCGGGCGGCACCGGCACTATGGCGAACAAAACTCCCGGATCCGGTCAGTTCATCGTGACCAGCCCCCAGGACATCTTCTCCGCAGAAATACCGCCCAAAATGCGCAACGCTGCAGGCGTGCGCCGGGGGCGGACTCCGATTGTTTATGTCTTTTGTGCTTCAATCATACCATAAAAAAGGGCCGCCCGAAAGGCGGCCTGCTGGCACGGGTTCGTAAAATCCCGTGATAATGCGGCGTTTCTCCGCACAATTGCGGCATCGCGGCGTGCGGCAGAGAATCAGCCGCCTTCGCCAGGCGCCTCAGAGAAATACTTCTCCATCTTGCCCTCTTCGCCGTCGCGTTCCTCGTAACCCGGCATCGGGTCTTTCTTGGACACGATCACCGGCCACAGCTCAGCGTATTTGCGGTTGAACTCAACCCATTTGTCCATATCCGGCTCAGTGTCCGGGCGGATCGCGTCAGCGGGGCATTCCGGTTCGCAAACGCCGCAGTCGATGCATTCGTCGGGATGGATCACCAGGGTGTTTTCACCCTCATAGAAGCAATCCACCGGGCATACCTCGACACAGTCGGTGTATTTGCAGGCAATGCAGTTTTCCGTCACGACATAGGTCATTGTACCGAGTCCCGTTTTCCGTTTGCGCCTAGCTAATCCAGACGCGGCTGCACTTCAAGGCGTCAAAAGCCCTCGGGCTTGCGGGTAAGATCAAGCGCCCTGCGGGCTTTTTTGTCCGGACGGCCTTTTCCCTCGAACTTCGGATTGGCAGGAATTTTTTCCTGTTTTTCGGTCATATCAAAGTACAGCGCCTGCGCCTCAGGCGCCGGTCCGCGGCGTTCGCCTATGGCTTCAACCCGCACCACGCGGATCACATTGCCTTGAGCAAAGGTCAGAACATCACCAAGGGTGACGTTCTGAGCCGGTTTCAGCGCCTTGCTGCCATTGAGGCGCACATGGCCCGCACTGACCTGCTTCGCGGCCAGGCTGCGGGTCTTGAAGAACCGCGCATGCCATAGCCACTTGTCAATGCGGATCTTGGGCGCCCCCTCAGTCATGGCCGGGTCAGTCGCCCTGTTTCAGCCCCATCAGCGCAGCTGCAAAGGGATTGTCCGGGTCGATCTGCTTTTCCTTCCTGGCAGGGCGCGCGGAATAGGTCTTGGCCCCCTGGTCCTGGCGCGGTCCGCCCTTGCGGCCCGGCTTGCCCCGGCCGCCCTCGCGGTCGCCGCCTTTGGCGCCGCGCGGCTTGCCTTTGCTGCCAGGTTTGCCGTCGCCCTGCGGGCGGCGGTTCTGCTGGCGCTGGCCGCCGCCCTGGCGTCCGCCGCGGTTGCCACCCCAGGTGAAAGTGAAGAACACTTCCATTTCCGGTTCCGCATCAGCAGGGGCTTCAGATTTGGCTTCTGCTGCCGCTTCCGCAGGTGCCGCTTCGGCTTCGGTCGCCGGTGCTTCGGCAGCCACGTCTTCAGCAGGAACCTCTGCCGGCGCCTCTGCAGCTTCCGCCGCGGGCGCTTCAGCCGCAGCCTCTTCTGCCGCAGGTTCTTCTACAGCCGCTTCAGCAGGCTTCGCTTCCGGCTCAGCCGCCACCGGCTTCACCTTCTCGCGCTCGCCTTTCTCGGCCTTATAGCCCAGACCCTGCATCAGGTCCGCGAACTGCTCCAGCGTCATGCCAGTGATCGACAGCATATCCGCCTTGGCTTCAAAACCACCGCGGCTGTCCTCGGAACGCAGCATATCGGCCAGGCGCTCCAGCATGTCGATGCGGATCATCCGCTCGCCCGCGGCGCGGTAGCCGGACATGGTATCATAGCCTTCGGGCGCGTCCTTGACCGACGGCACGGTGACCAGGCCCGGCGGCGGTGCCTCGGGAAAGTCCTGCAGGCCATTTGCCAGCGACCACAGCACCAAGCGCAGACGGGTCGGCGCCGGTTTCAGCAGCAGAGGCATGAAGATGGTGAACTGGCCAAAGCGGATGCCATGCTTGCGCAGCGCACCGCGAGCATCCTGATCCAGATCCTTGACCTCCTGCATCACGCCTGCGCGCGGCAGCACGCCGAGGTTCTCGACCATGCGGAAAGCAAAACCGCGCGCGAGGCCGGTCAGTTCCTCATCCTTCTGCAGGTTCAACAGCGGTTCGAACAGCGCGTTGATCTTGCGGGTGATGAAATGCAGCAGGCGGCGCTCGACCTTCTGGGCCACATCCGGGCCTGCGGCCTCATCTACAAACACCTCGATCTGCGGGTTCAGCGCATCGGCGCCGGCAACCAGCTTGCCCACCGCATGCTCGCCCCACATCAGGCCGCCCTGTTCGGTAAAATCGATCTCGGTATCGGGCGCGTTATAGAACCGGTCCGCACGCAGATGGAATTGCGGCGCCAAAGCCTGCAGCGAGGCCGCCTTGAGGGCTTTTGCCTCAGTGCCTTGCGCAGCTTTGTCCGGGCTGAACCGGAACCCCTCCAGACGGCCGACGAATTCGCCTTCGACCGTCACTTCACCCTTGTCATTCACTTCGGCCAAAAGGGCCTCCTTCTGTTTGAGCCGCCGCAACAGCACAGACGTGCGCCGGTCCACAAATCGCTGAGTCAGCCGCTCATGCAGAGCATCCGACAACCTGTCTTCTACAGCGCGCGTCTCCCCGCGCCAATGGCTTTCGTCACGCAGCCAGCCATTCCGCTGCGCGACATATGTCCACGTCCGGATAAATGCCAGACGTTTGGACAATGTGTCGATGTTTCCGTCAGTGCGGTCAATCCGCTTTATCTGGCGAGCCATCCAATCGTCCGGCACCACCCCGCCGCCGTGCAGATGCTCGAAAATCACCCCCAGAAGCGAGGCGTGCTCGGCATGGGAAATACCGCGGAAATCGGGTATCCGGCAGACATCCCACAACAGTTTCACCGATTGCGCGTTGGTGGTGCGCGAGATGACGGCGGATTCCCGCGACAGCATCTTCAGCGCGCCAAGGTCATCCGCTTCGCGCGCCTTGATCAGGTTCTCGTTCGAGGGGCTTGATTCGAGCGAGTTGATCAGCGCCTCAACGGTGCCGAACTGCAGGTTAGCCGATCGCCAGTTCAGCTTCTTCAGCGGCGTGAACTGGTGGTTCATGATTGCCGAGGCGGTGCCCTCGTCCAGCGGCCTGGCGTCGCCGGTGACGCCAAAGGTGCCTTGGCTCATCCCCCGGCCTGCGCGGCCTGCAATCTGCGCCAGTTCATTGGGCGCCAGTTCGCGCATCCGGCGGCCGTCGAACTTGGTGGTGGAGGAAAACGCCACATGGTCGATGTCGAGGTTGAGCCCCATGCCGATGGCATCGGTGGCCACCAGGTAATCGACCTCGCCATTCTGGTAGAGCGCCACCTGAGCATTGCGTGTCCGTGGGCTCAGCGCCCCCATCACCACTGCCGCCCCGCCCTTCTGGCGGCGGATCAGCTCAGCAATCGCATAGACATTATCAACAGAAAACCCGACGATTGCCGTGCGCGGCGGCATCCTGCTTATCTTTTTCGAACCTGCATACGCTAAATCGGACATCCGTTCGCGGCGCACAAATTCAACACCGGGCACCAGCGCTGAAATCGGACCGCGCATGGTGTCTGCTCCCAGAAACAGCGTCTCATGGGTGCCACGGGCGCGCAGCAGCCGGTCAGTGAACACATGGCCGCGCTCTGGATCGGCGCAAAGCTGGATCTCGTCGATGGCCAGGAAGTCGCAGCCCATGCCCTCCGGCATCGCTTCAACCGTGCAGATCCAGTACTGCGCCCGCGGCGGCACGATGCGCTCCTCACCGGTGACCAGCGCCACAACGGACGGCCCGCGGGCCGCCACCACCTTGTCATAGACCTCCCGCGCTAAAAGCCGCAGCGGAAAGCCCATGACACCGGTGCGGTAGCCCAGCATCCGTTCAATTGCATAATGGGTTTTGCCGGTATTGGTCGGGCCCAGGACGGCCACGATCCGCGATGCGCTTGCCATGATTTCAGCCCCCGCGCCCCAACGGGGCTTACAGTTCCCTGCCCTCGACCGAGGATTTCAGACGTTCGAGGGCGCTGCTTACTTCCTCGTGGTGCGGATGTATAGCCTTGGCACGCTGGTAGGCCTTATACGCATGTTCCGGCTGTCGGAACTGCTCAAACACCACGCCCAGCGCATAGATCGCGTTGTAGTCCTGCGGATTGAGCGCCAGTGACCGCTCCAGATCCGCAACCGACGGGCCATAAAGCCCGATCTCGAAATAGACCCGCGCGCGTGTGTACCAGCCGCGGGCGAAATCCGGCGCGTGATCGGTCAGCGCGGTCAGGTGCTCCACCGCCTCCTGCAGGTCGCCCCGTTCCATCGCGTCACGCCCCCGCCGCAGCAGCAAATCCATGGCAGGCGAACCGCTCTTGGCCCACAGCGCCTGCAACTCGCGGTCTATTGCCGCAGCCTCCGCCGGCGCCGCTTGCGCCAGGTCCTGCAGCAGCACATCAGCAGTCAGCGCTTGCGCGGAAACCTGCGCAGGCAGGGAATACGTGACTGTGACCGCCGTTGCCGCCACGATAGCTTTGAGCTTTGAGTGAATTGCCAGCATGATGCCCCCAGTGTAATCCCGCGCGCGGCATTTTCCAGTATTGGATGCAAATGCTTCACAGGTTTGTGCTATGAAGCGCGCAAAGCAGATTGAGGACCGATATGAGCGATACCCTTGGACAGGCAGCAGAGGCCCTGAACGAAAAGCTGGACGCAGGCGCCTTTGACGCGTCCGCCAAGTTCGAGATCGAGGGCCTGGGCGCCATCGTGCTGGACAGCGACGGCGCGCGGGTCAGCGACGAAGACGCCGATGTGACCATGACTGCGGACGCCGATACGTTCCAGTCGATCCTGGAGGGCGACCTGAACCCCACCGCCGCCTTCATGTCGGGCAAGCTGACCATTGACGGCGACATGGGCACCGCGATGAAACTTGCATCGGCCTTGTCCTGATGGACGGCGCCCAAATGGACCTGCAGCCCGCCCCCCTGTTCGCGGATATCGCCCAGGGGCCTGCGGGCGGCCAGGCCCATTGGGTGCAAGCCTCTGACGGCCTGCGCATCCGCGCGGGCCACTGGCGCCCCGAAGGCGCGGCACAGGGCACTGTCCTGCTGTTCCCCGGGCGCACCGAATATGTCGAGAAATACGGCCTGGCCGCGGCGGAGTTCGCAGACCGCGGCTTTGCCACACTCACTGTGGACTGGCGCGGCCAGGGTTTGGCAGACCGGATGCTGGCAGAGCGCCGCCTGGGCCATGTTGAAGACTTCACCGACTTTCAAAAGGACGTCCAGGCCCTGATCCGGCTGGCAGAACAGCTGGAGCTTCCCAAACCCTGGTTCCTTGTGGGCCACTCCATGGGCGGCGCCATCGGCCTGCGCGCGGTGATGCAGGGGCTGAAGGTCAAGGCCTGCTGCTTCACCGGTCCGATGTGGGGCATCCAGATCCCGCCGCTGCTGCGCCCTTTTGCCAGTTTGCTAGGCGGTATTGCCCCCTATCTGCATCTGGATAAGCTGCTGCTGCCGACAACGGCGCTGGACCAATACGTGCAGATCACCCCGTTTGAGGGCAACACTCTGACTACCGATGCCGATATGTACCGGATGATGCACGCGCAGCTGGCGGCGCAGCCCGATCTGGCGCTTGGCGGGCCGACCATCCAATGGCTGCGCGTCAGCCTGCAGGAATGCGCCTGGCTGGCGGAACAATCCTCGCCCGCCCTGCCCTGCATCACCTTCCTTGGCTCGGATGAACAGATCGTCAACACGGACGCCATCCACGATCGCATGAACCGCTGGCCCGGCGGCGAACTGGACCTGATCAAGGGCGGCCAGCACGAGGTGATGATGGAAACCCCGGAAATCCGGGAGCACGTTTTCAACAGCATGTGCCGCCTTTTCGAGCAGCACCGCGGCTGACCCCGCCGTTGCCTCTGCGGCGTACGCTGCATTTACCCCGTTCTTACCTGCATCTGTCATTCTCTCCCGGTTCCGCGACCCTCGGCTTGTGATCCCTGAAGCCCGCCCTTAGATGTTGGGTCAACGCATTTTTCATGACAGGAGCCCCCATGTTCCAGCTTCCCTTCCCCGTCCGCGACGCAAACGCCACTGCCGGTTCCGGCGGCCTTGGCAACCTGCCGGAATGGGATCTCAGCGATCTCTATGCGTCTGAGGACGCCCCCGAACTGGCCCGCGACCTGGACTGGCTGCAAGAGGAATGCGCCGCCTTTGCCGCCGATTACGAGGGCAAGCTGGCGGATCTGGATGCGGACGGCCTGCTGACCTGCGTGCAGCGCAATGAGAAGATCAACAACATCGCCGGCCGCATCATGTCCTTTGCGGGCCTGCGTTACTACCAGCTGACCACCGACGCCGGCCGCGCGGCCTTTCTGTCCGACTGCCAGGAAAAGGTGACCATTTCCACCACCCCGCTGGTGTTCTTCACGCTGGAACTGAACCGGATCGACGACAGCGTGATGGACTCGCATCTGGCCGCCAACGCTGAACTGGCGCGCTATGACAGCGTGTTCCGCCGCATCCGTGCAATGAAGCCTTACCAGCTGTCGGACGAGCTGGAGCGGTTCATGCACGACCTGGGCATCGTCGGCGACGCCTGGGAAAAGCTGTTTGACGAGACCATTGCAGGCCTCACCTTCACCGTGGATGGCGAAGAGCTGAACATCGAGGGCACCCTGAACCTGCTGACCGAACAGGACCGCTCCAAACGCGAGGCTGCCGCCCGCGAGCTGGCGCGTGTGTTCGGCGAGAACATCAAGACCTTTGCCCGCGTCCACAACACGCAAGCCAAGGAAAAGGAAATCATCGACCGCTGGCGCGGCATGCCCAGCCCGCAAACCGGCCGCCATCTGTCCAACGATGTGGAGCCCGAGGTGGTCGAAGCCCTGCGCGAGGCGGTTGTTGCCGCCTACCCCAAGCTCTCCCACCGCTACTACGAGCTGAAGCGCAAATGGCTGGGCCTCGACGTGATGCAGGTCTGGGACCGCAACGCACCGCTGCCGCTGGAGGACACCTCGGTCGTCAGCTGGGCAGATGCCGAAAAGACCGTGATGGAGGCCTATAACGCCTTTGATCCCCGCATGGGCGAGATCGCCGCACCGTTTTTCTCCGATGGCTGGATCGACGCCGGCGTGAAACCCGGCAAGGCGCCCGGCGCCTTTGCCCACCCCACCGTCACCAACGTGCATCCTTACGTGATGCTGAACTACCTGGGCAAGCCGCGCGACGTGATGACACTGGCGCATGAGCTGGGCCACGGCGTGCACCAGGTGCTGGCGGCGGAACAGGGCGAAATGCTCTCCTCCACCCCGCTGACTCTGGCGGAAACCGCGTCTGTCTTTGGCGAAATGCTCACCTTCCGCAAGATGCTCGACAAGGCCGAATCCAAGGAGCAGCGCAAGGTGCTGCTGGCCGGCAAGGTCGAGGACATGATCAACACGGTTGTGCGCCAGATCGCCTTTTATGACTTTGAATGCAAACTGCACGCCGCCCGCGCCGAGGGCGAGCTGACCCCGGATGACATCAACGCCATCTGGATGTCGGTGCAGGCTGAGTCGCTGGGCGAGGCGTTTGAGTACATGGAGGGCTACGAGACCTTCTGGGCCTATATCCCCCACTTCGTGCACTCGCCCTTCTACGTCTACGCCTATGCCTTCGGCGACGGGTTGGTGAACGCGCTCTACTCGGTCTACGCCTCAGGCGCTGAGGGTTTCGAGGACAAGTATTTCGAGATGCTCAAGGCAGGCGGCTCCAAGCACCACAAGGAACTGCTGGCCCCCTTCGGCCTCGATGCCACCGACCCCAAGTTCTGGGGCAAGGGTCTTTCCATGATCTCCGGCTTCATTGACGAACTGGAAGCGATGGAGGACTGATGCCTCTCTCCCTGCGCCCGGTTGCCCGCAGTGAGTTTGACCTGGTCTCCCGCATTCAAGTGGAGGCAGACCAGGTCCGCTACTCCGGCACCGTGACGCAGGCGTTCCAGGAAAATGAGGAGGGCGTGGATTTTCATGCCATCCTCGACGGCTCCCGCGCTGTGGGGTTCTTCAAGATCGACCGGCTGTATCATGAGACCTACAGCTTTGCCGCAGCGGATGAGCTGGGCCTGCGCGCTTTCATGATTGATCGCGATGAACAGGGCAAAGGCTATGCCACGGCTGCGGTGGCCGCTCTGAAAGCCTATCTGCCTGCGCACTATCCGGGCCGGTGCGCGGTTGTGCTGACGGTCAACATGCAGAACCTTGGCGCCATCCGCTGCTACCGCAGGGGCGGATTTGAGGACACCGGCGGCATCAACACGCATGGGATCGCCGGCCCGCAATATGTTCTGCGGATGGCTCTCGCCGGGCAGCCGGAATTTTGCGAAAATTCCGGCTAGGAAAACACGTGTTTTCCTAGCCGTTTCCCGCGCCGGGAAACGGCGCGGGGGGGGCCTAACGGGCCTTACTGATGCGGGAAGTAGTCCTCGCAGTCGCCGTCGCGGTAAACATCCGCCGTGCAGCAGTGCAAGCCGCCGCCAAAGGCATAGGCGTCGCGCAGCTCGACCTCGACCACTTCCATACCCAGCTTGTCCATCTGCTCCGCCTGGTAGACCTCGGATTTCTCGACGCAGACGGTTTTGGGGTCCAGAACCAGCACATTCATCGACAGCCAGGTCGAGGAATAGCACAGCGGCGGCGGGGTGTTGTGGGCGGGCTGCGCCGCATCAACAATGTCCCAGCCGTTCTTGTTGAACATCTCGCGCTGCTCATCCGGCAGGCGGCGCTGCGGGTTGTTCAGGATCAGCCCCGGGCGCAGCGGGGTGAAGGTGGCGTCAATGTGGATCGGGTACGGGTCGCCCGGGAAATTCACCGTATGCACGCGGTGATCCGGGAAGTGGCGGCGCAGCCATTCGATGCCTTTGAGGTTGGTGGTGAAACCATGCTGCACCACCAGGTCCTTGCCAAAGCGCAGCACGTCGGCGGCGTCGAACAAGGGTTCTTCCTCGGTGGTGACAAAAAACTTCTCCGCCGCCCATTCCAGCCGCTTGGCCTCGCCAATCTTGTCGCTGAGGTAATCCGGGTGGTAATCCGCATCCGTGAGGCGTGGCTTGGGGGCTGCCTCGTGCCGGAAGTTCGGATCTTCCTCCCAGTACTGCTTCAGCAGCGGCCGGTAGTTCAGGTACTCGAACCAGCGGCAGCGGTAGGACATGGTCGCTTCCAGCATCTCATGGCCGACAGTCAGCAGCACGTCGCGTGGCGGCATGCAGCCGAATTGGCTGTCGGTGTGGAAATCCGGCGTGGTGACGGGCTGCGCATGGTCGATTGAGACCGGACGGTCGACACGGATGCCGCGGCCGCGCAGCTGATCGGCGAAATTGTCCAGCAGCTCATTGGCGCGGTCGATGGTTTCCTGCGGGCGGCGGCCCCACTGGCCGCGCATGTCGCTGTCTTCCGGCACCTTGGCATCCAGCGCGGGCTCTTCCGGCGGGATGTGGCAATCATCCGCACGCCCCACGATCACATGGCGCAGCGTGTCCCATTCGTTCCAGCTTTTGACTTCGGTTTTTTCCGGCGACCAGGCCATGGATGCCTCCTCATTTTCTGGGAGACAAGGCGGGGCCTTCAATCTCCCGATTGAAAGTCCCGGCGTACAGGAGCGTGGGTTTTGGGCGAGAGCAAACCGCTCTCCAGCGACGCCATCGCCTGTGAGCCCGGCGCCCGATATAGCAGCCAAAGGAGGTGCGGGGAAGACGATTCAGACGCAGCAGAGGCTTGCGTCATTTCAGCTGGCTGTCCTTGGAGCCGCGCCGGTTGATGCCGCCGCGCGCCTGTTGGGCGCCGTCGCGTTCCTGCTGGCAGTCGATGCAGAGCTTGACGCCGGGAAGAGCAATGCGGCGTTTCTCCGGGATCGGCTCCTCACATTCAGCGCAATGGGTCAGGCTTTCGCCGACGGGGCGCCTCACGGCCTTCATCCGCGCCAGCTCGTCATTGATCGAGGCTTCGATCTGTTCATTCACCGCGCCGTCCTGCGCCCAGCCGCCTGCCATGGCTCCTCCTCCTGTGCCAGAGACCTGAGTTTAATCCCGCGCCGGCGCCCTGGCCAGCCCGGCATTGCGGCAATATCCGAGTAAATCTATCAACTATTTGATTTCATTACATTTTCCATTGACCTGCACCCGCAGACTGCATAAACAGAATACAGAAATTGCAAGCAAGCCAGAATCACCAGGCCGCAAGCAGCCAGCGATCCAGCCCTCCTTCGGGACAGCCAGACAGCTAGCACCGCCAGCAACCAGAGTGATTTCAGCCAGCCGCGCTAAAGCGACCGTGCCAGCGTTTCTGCCAGCCCCCTATCCCGCCGCGCACCCAGCGATTTGCCAGGCCCGTGCCAGACAGGTTTACAGCCAGTATCCGCCAGCCGTTCAGGTCAGCACCGCTGACCCAATGTTTCGCGCGCGAAACATTACGGCAGAACCACTGCCGTAAAGCCAGCATCATTGTCAGGTGACAAAAAAGGCGGTGCACTGCACCGCCTTTCATTCGTTCTATTGCGTACCGGATCAGGCGCCGGTCAGCATGCCTTTTTCCATCGCCAGCTCGCGCATCTTCTTCTGCAGCTTTTCAAACGCCCGCACCTCGATCTGGCGGATGCGTTCGCGGCTGACATTGTACTGCGTGCTGAGCTCCTCCAGCGTCACCGCCTGATCCATCAGGCGGCGCTGGGTGAGAATGTCCTTTTCGCGGTCGTTCAGCACGTCCAGCGCAGCAGTCAGCAGCTCGCGGCGGGCTTCCAGCTCATCACGGGCTTCATAGTCGCCAGCCTGGTCGGCGTCTTCATCCTCGAGCCAGTCCTGCCATTGCATGGTGCCCTCGCCCTCGGATCCGACGGTGGCATTGAGCGAGGCATCGCCGCCGGACATACGGCGGTTCATCGAGATCACCTCATCCTCGGTCACGCCAAGGTCGTTGGCGATCTGCGCGACGTTTTCCGGGCGCAGGTCGCCCTCCTCCAGCGCGCCGATGCGGGCTTTGGCTTTACGCAGGTTGAAGAACAGTTTCTTCTGCGCCGAGGTGGTGCCCAGTTTGACCAGCGACCAGGACCGCAGGATATATTCCTGGATCGAGGCGCGGATCCACCACATGGCATAAGTTGCCAGGCGGAAGCCCTTTTCCGGGTCAAAACGCTTCACCGCCTGCATCAGGCCGACGTTGGCCTCAGAGATCACTTCGGCCTGCGGCAGGCCATAGCCGCGGTAACCCATGGCGATCTTGGCCGCGAGCCGCAGATGGGACGTGACCATCTTGTGGGCAGACTGCGCATCCTGCTCCTCGACCCAGCGCTTGGCCAGCATGTATTCCTCTTCCGGCTCCAAAAGCGGAAACTTGCGGATTTCCTGGAGATACCGGTTCAGGCCGCCTTCCGGTGTCGGGGCAGGCAGGTTTGCATAATTCGCCATATAAAGTGTCCCTCCCAAAATGTATAAGGACTTAACATCAGCGCATATGTGTTAGCGCCAAATCCTTTTCAAGGACCACACAGGGAATTCTTCTAGTTTAGCCCGACTCATTTCGTCTGTGAATTGCATCACAGGCAGGAACACGCTGATTTGCTGGTAGTTTACCGGGGATGTTCCGGCACCGTCACTGCGCGGTTTCGTTCCGCAAAGCTGTTAGGAGATCCGCCATGTCCGGCGGCAGCGGCGCCTCAAAGCGCAGCGCTTCGCCGCTAACAGGGTGGTCAAAGCCCAGCACCGCAGCATGAAGCGCCTGGCGCGGGAAAGCCTGCACTGCTGCCTGCCCGGCTTCATTCAGCGCCTTGGCGGCCAGCTTGCGGCGGCCGCCATAGGTGGGGTCGCCGATCAGCCCGTGCCCGGCATGGGCCATATGCACCCGGATCTGGTGGGTCCGGCCGGTCTCCAGCCAGCATTCGATCAGCGCAGCGCAGGGCGGGTTGCCAAAGCTTTCAATGATGCGCGCGCGGGTCACCGCATGGCGGCCGCCCTGGAACAGCACCGCCTGCTTCTGGCGGTCGGTCTTGTGGCGGGCCAGCTGGGTGGTGAGCTTGAGGATATTGCCAGGCTCGAAACTGGCGCCCTTAACGCCGCGCAGGCGCGGGTCGTTGCCGTCCGGCACACCGTAGCAAACGGCCTGGTAGTAGCGCTCAACCGTGTGTTTCTCGAATTGCGCTGCCAGCCCCTGGTGGGCGGCGTCGGACTTGGCCACCACCAGGAGGCCGCTGGTCTCCTTGTCGATGCGGTGCACGATGCCGGGGCGTTTGACCCCGCCCACGCCCGACAGATTGCCGCCGAAATGGTGCAGCAGCGCGTTGACCAAAGTGCCCGAGGGCGAACCCGGCGCCGGATGCACCACCATGCCCGCGGGCTTGTTGATGACAATCAGATCCTCGTCCTCATAGACGATTTTCAGCGGAATATCCTCAGGGCCAATATGGCTGTCCTCGGCCTCTTCCACCTCGATGGCGATCTGCGCGCCCTCTGCGACGCGCGCCTTGGCGTCCTGCACCACGATGCCGTCCACCATCAGCGCGCCCTCATCGATCAGCCGCGCCAGCCGGGTGCGCGACAGCGACGCCTCCTCTGGCACATCGCGCGAAACCGCTTTATCAAGCCGCTTAGGCGGGTTTTCCGCGATGACAAACTCAATCCGGCGGCTGCCCATGACTGATCCTTCCGAGACCGAAACCAATGTGGAACCGCCGCAGATCCGGTTCCTGCGGCGGCTGGTGACCACGCTGACCGTGGTGATGATTGGCGGGCTTGTAGTGATTATCTCGCTGCTTGTCATCCGCTTGCAGTCCGGCGATGCGCCGCTGCCCGCGGAAATCACCCTGCCTGCGGGGGTGGAGGCCGATGCGGTGACACTGGGGCGCGGCTGGATTGCAGTCGTCAGCCGGGACAACCGCATACTGATCTTTGACCGCGAGACCGGTGCGCTGCGCCAGGAAGTTCAGATCCAGCAATAGGCCGGCGGCTCAGGACCGCAGCAGCACCTTGTTTGAATCAATGGCTGCGGCGATCTGCGCGTATTGGCTTTGCCGCTCCCGCGCGGTCTCGGCGCTGCGCAGCAAAACAGTGGCTGCCTCCTCGAAAATCCGGGCGGCCTGCTGATTGACTGCCGCCTGTGCGGAAGGGCTGACAGGTGTCAACGGGCGGCTGGTACGCACCGAGGGATCGGCAGAGCTGGTGACGCTGACCCGGCCGCGTCCCGGATCACTGTTTTGCCGGGCCAGGCGCCTGAGCTTGGCAGACGTGTCCTGCAGGACGCTGCGCACCTCATCATAGTCCGTTCCCTTGGGAATACCGCCTGCCGTGGCTTCCAGCCGTTCGGACAGGCAATCCACCTGCAGCGCCGAATCGCCGGTGGCACGGCAAAAGGCCTTGGCTGCGGACAAGGCGGCCATCAGCTCCGCCAGAAAAGCTGCCGACCCGAATTCCCCCGCGGGCACCACAACCGTGTAGACCAGAGGCGCCGAGCCTTGCGCCAGCACCGGTCCGGCAGCCAGGCCGAGACAGGACGCCCATGCGGTCAGGCTTTTGACAAAAGTGCCGTTCATAACATTTTCCTCGCAATAAACCAAAATCCGCTCATGACATCCGGCAGTTGCGCGGCATACTGCCGGAACCCCGCCGGGCAATACGCAGCATATTGTCCGCCAGACGCAGCTTCACTACCCTCAAACTGTTCCATAGCATAAGGTTGTTTTCCCATGCCTACCAGCATCTTGCAGGCAGTGTCCCTGATTATTCCGCTCACCCTTGCCGGCCAGGCTGCCTTTGCCCAGGCCGGCAACCCCGCGCTGGACGAGGCCAAGCGGCGGCTGGCCTGCGGTGCTGCGGTGCCTGTCGCCGCCAGCTATTTGCCAGACGGCACCCTGCAGGTGACCTGCCAGGCACCGGGCGCCGAAGCTGTCTCCCAAGCCACCACCGACGGCCTGCCGCAAACCGGGCTGTCCGCGGGTGCCACGGCTGGCGTTGTCGCGGGAACCCTGTTCCTGGTGCTGGTGGCGGATGACGATGACGCGACCTCGACGACGACAACCACAACAACCAGCACCACAGACTGAGGATGGCTGCGCCGGGCAGTGCCTGCAGGCAAACGCGGCCGTGACGCCCCTGCAGGCCTGCCTCTGCAGCACAAAATCTGAGCCCCTGCCGGGGCTCATTTCCGTACCCGCACCACTCGAAATACAAGGCCCGGCAGCAAAGCGGGCCAACGGCAGACACCGGCCGGATGCTGGAACTGCAAAATGGTACCCCCCGGCGTGAACGGGGCACCTGTGGATCAACAAATCTCACCCTAGATTATTACATTTTTCCACAGCCCGCGATTCGCTCACTTACCCTGATCAAACATTGCCTTGGTTAAAAATCAGGCCTTCGATCGCTTTCATGCCCTGCCTGCATTTGGCTGTTGTATCGCTACAGTGGAGCCCGCGAACCATGACCCGAACACCTCTCAATGCGAAGATGGTCTCGGAACTCTCCATCCCTGAATAAGGGTGCAAAGCGCCTGGAACACAATGCTGCGCGGCTTTGAAAACAGGCTCACCACGGCGCCCAGAACTTACCTTTCTGCAGCTCGTGTTAAGTGTAGAAAGCGGCAGGCAACAACTGGCCGCCCCGATGCGCTGATCACTCAAGAGGTGCGGCGCGAAGCAAAGAACTTCTTGGTTTACACCCCCTGCAGAGGGCACGTACGAACGATCCGCCGCCTCATACTACGGCCACCGATCCGACCCACGTCAACGCTTGTTAAAAGCGCCAAAGCAACGCACTTGCGAGTTGGTGAGCCGGGCAAACCCACACCTCGCACAGCCGCTCAACCAATGGCAGGAATGTTCCGCGGAAAGACTGAGAAAAGTATCAACCCAAAGCAACTTGGCTGCCTGGTTCGGCCAGCTGAGGATTGGCCGAGCGAGAACTCATGGACCAACGCCGCTGGCGCTTTCCGCCTCGGTTTCATCGTCGCTGCTCCCCGCAATCCACACGGGAATTGAATAAGCGAGCTACCCCTCGATCAAGCCAGAGTTTTTAACGAAACAGGCTCGAACCGGCCGTCTGTTCTCAGTGCGGCGAGCGACCGGGTTTAGCCCCGTATGCTGAATGCTGCGCGGTGCTTTAGGGACCGTTTTATACAAAAGATTCCGTTGCAATGCCGCAGATTGCGCCCCCCCCTTCGGAACCTGACCGGCCCTGAGCCGGTCTTGGAGAACATTGTTTCGCCACGTGGCAGCTGCCCAGAAACCGCCATCCACATACAGGTCCGGCACCGGTGCCGGACCTGCTTATGCGAGAGCTTAAAAAGGCAAGCCGGCAATATGCGCAGCCTATTGTTTTTGCAGCCATTCAGAGAATGCACGGACAGCTTCCCGCGAGACAGCTTTGCGCGGGTGGACCAGAAAGTAGCCATAGTCCTGCAGCATATGCGGTGACAGACGGAACAGCTTCTCCTCTTCCAGCTCCCTTTCGATCAGGGTGTCCATCAAGGCGACACCCTGACCATCGATCACTGCCTGTACACGCACGTTGGGGTCAGGGATGATCAGCGTATCCCGCCGCGTCCAGTGCGGCAGCGCCGCGGTATTCAGCCAGTCTGTCCAAGCATCGCTGTCATCATGGTCACGCAGCAGCGTAAAGGTTGAAACCGCTTGCTCCCAGCCCAGCCGCTCCACCGTTTCCAGTGCTGCAGCATTGCCTGCGGGAAAAGCCGGGCACGGCAGAAACGGCGTAACGTCGCCATCCCCCCATTGCCCGCTTCCCCAACGGATCGCGATATCAACACCCTGCGCTTCAAGGTCGAACAGCCGGATCATCGGTTGCAGCCGAAGCTGGATATCCGGATGCTCCTGCATGAAGGACATCAGCCGCGGCGACAGCCAGCGGGCGGCGAAATAGGTGGAGATGCCCACCGTCAATTTCCTGGCAGAGAACCCCTTCAGAGCCAGGATCCCAGCCTCGATCTCTTCATAATGGTCTTGGCAGGCAGCCAGCAGCTTGAGTCCGCCGGGCGTCATCTCCACCCCGCGGGCGTTGCGCTGAAACAGCGCAAACCCCAGATCCGCCTCCAGTGTTTTGATCTGATAGCTCACCGCACCCTTGGTCATGTTCAACGCCCCAGCCGCATCTGAAAAACTGCGGTAGCGGGCGATCTCAGCAAACAGGCGCAGGCTGTCATGATGGCGGAATTCTACGGGCACGATACAAACGTATAAATTTTCTGAACACTGAGGGCAAATAATATCGATTGTTGGCGTTTCAAATTCTGAAAATATGAACCACGGAACTTACCTTCAGGAGTTGCATCGTTGGGAAATATGAACGCAAAGACCCATATCACCCAGCGCGGCAGGTCGCGCCAGGGGCGGCTGACCCGGCACAATGCACCTCAGGCTGCACCGGTGTACAGGCGCCGTCAGATCCCTGCCTACGATCTGCTGGACGAGACCGCGCTCCGGCGCATCGAAGCTCAGGCGGACTGGATCCTGGAGCATATCGGCGTTGAATTCCGTGGTGACGACACAGCACTTGCTCTGTTTGCCGCAGCCGGAGCACGCGTTGACGGTGTCCGGGTCCGCTTCGAGCCGGGCCATGTGCGCCAGTTGTGCAAATCTGCGCCCGCAGAATTCCAGCTGCATGGCCGCACCCACGCCCGCACCGTGGCCCTGGGCGGTGACAACCTGGTGCTGATGCCCGGCTACGGCTCGCCCTTTGTCACCGACCTGGAGCAAGGCCGCCGCTACGCCAGGCTGGCGGACTTTGAGAAATTCGTAAAGCTATCGCATATGTCGCCTGCCTTGCACCATACCGGCGGCACCGTGGTTGAACCGACCGATGTGCCGGTGAACAAGCGGCATCTGGACATGATGCTGGCCCATCTCACCCTATCGGATAAACCCTTCATGGGCGGCGTCACCTCAGCCCAGGGCGCACAAGACAGCGTTGAGATGGCCCGGCTGGCCTTTGGCGCGGAGTTTCTCGACCAGAACGCGGTGATGCAGGCCAATATCAACGTCAATTCACCGCTGATCTATGACGGCGTGATGTCCGCCTCCCTGCGCATCTATGCTGAGGCCAACCAATGCGTCTGCATTTCACCCGCCATCTTTGCCGGCGCTATGGGGCCGCTCTCACCGGCAGCGGTTGCCGCCCAAACCCTGGCAGAGGCGATGGTGGGCATCGCCCTCACCCAGCTGGTGCGCCCTGGCTGCCCGGCCGTCTTCGGCAGCTTTCATTCTTCCATGAACCTTCGCAGCGGCGCGCTGACGTTTGGCTCCCCGGAGGCGAACCTCACCACCATGGCGCTGAGCCAGCTGGGCCGCAGGCTGGGGGTGCCGGTGCGCTCCGGCGGCGGCCAGGTCACAGCCTCCAACGCCGCCGACGGCCAGGCGATGCAGGACAGCACTGGTGCGATGTGGGCAACTCTCCTGTCCGGCGGCCATCAGGTCTGGCACGCGGCGGGCTGGCTAGAAGGCGGGCTGGTGATGTCCTACGAGAAGTTCGTAATGGACCTCGACCATTGCGGTGCCATGCTGAAGATGCTGCAGGGGTTCACCACCGATGACGAGGCCTTTGGCCGCGACTCCTACGCCGAGGCGGGCCCGGGTGAGAACTTCCTCTCCACCAGCCACACTCTGCGCCACTACACGACCGCCAATTTTGAACCGCAGGTGCCCGAAGGCGGACCCTATGAGACCTGGGATGAGAACGGTCGCCTGACCGCTGATAAGCGCGCCGCGTCCCGCTGGCGGCAGATGCTGGCGGAGTATCAGCCTCCCGAAATGCCGGAACACACCCGTACAGCCCTGAATGATTTCGTGGCGGCGCGCAAAGCCGCCATGCCCGACGAATGGTATTGAGAAAGGACCAACGAGAATGACAGAAGAACTGAGCCGCACCTCGGCGCTTGCCTCCCGCCACACTGCCCTGGGCTCGGGACTGGAAGACTGGAACGGCATGGGCACAGCCTGGAGCTACAGCACCGATCCGAACGACGAACACGACGCGGTGCGTGAGCGTGCTGGCATGTTTGACATGTCGCCGCTGAAGAAGGTGTTTGTCCGCGGCAAGGATGCGCAGGCCGTGCTGGATCACCTGACCACACGCGATCTGTCTAAACTGGCGCCGGGCAAAGCGGCCTACCTCTGTGTGCTGACCGAGGCCGGCGGCATTGCCGACGACGCCATTGTCTCGAACAACGGCGGCGATGAATGGATGATCGTGCATGGCTCCGGCAATACTATGGCATTGCTGGAAGCCTCCGCAGTAGGCCGTGACGTCTGGCTGGAGTTCACCGACGACCTGCACGACGTCTCGGTCCAGGGTCCGGCAGCGCTGGACATCCTGAACGCCCTTTGCAACATCGATCTTGCCCGGCTGGGGTATTTTGAACACGCACCCGCCGTCCTGTTTGGCCACCCCTGCCGGATCTCACGCACCGGCTATTCAGGTGAACGCGGCTATGAGATCTTTGCCAGCGCCGCAGTGATAGCAGATATCTGGGACAAGCTGGCAGAGGCTGGTGTCATGCCCTGCTCATTCACCGCGCTCGACAAGGTGCGGATTGAAGCGGGACTGCTGTTTTACGGTTATGACATGACCGAAGCGCACACCCCGTGGGAGGTCGGCCTGGGGTTCACAGTAAGCGCCGCTAAGGGCGATTTCCGCGGCAAGGAAGCAGTGATGGCGGCGAAAGGCCGGGAGAAGATTTCCAATGTCTGCCTCGATATTGATCATTCTGACATGGTGGAGGGCGGAGAGACCTTGCTGCTGGATGGTGAGGAGATCGGGGTGATCAACAGCCCATGCTATTCGCACCGGATGAGGAAGTCGCTGGCGTTGGCACATGTCCGCCCAGGGGTCGCGGCCGGGGCGGTTCTCACGGTCAAGGGCGATGCGCTGGAAACCACGGCTATTGTGGTTGAAAGCCCGGTCTATGATCCGCAAAAGCTGCGACCTCATCAGTAAGCCAGCCAAAAGCAGAGCGGCGGCCTCAGAAACGCACGCTTTGATTGGCTGCTAGGCCGCCAGTTCGAGGGGGGGGGGGAGGACGGGCCTTTGCAAGAGCCCAGCCAAGAGATTTGAGGTTTTCGGCAGATTGGGTGTCTGCCAAGACGCAGGGCATTGCCAAACTCAGGCATGCAAATACTTGCATAAACCGTCGGAGCCAGAGCAACTCGCCACTATGTGCTGAGCACCTCTGTAGCTGTCTAAAGCGTTCGGATTAGCAATGGCTGCACATTGGCTACACATCGGGACAGGCCGCAGCGCATGCACTTCTCAGAGGTGGCAAAGTTTCATTTTACTGAGGGTTTATGGTACCGCCTCCCCGGCTTGAACGGGGGACCTCTGGATCCACAATCCAGCGCTCTAACCAACTGAGCTAAGGCGGCACTGAGGGGGCATTTATAGCACGCTCCAGAGCCGTGCAAGAGGTTTTTTTGCCTTCTGTTTCAGAAACCGGCCCTCTGCCGGCTGATGACGGACAAAGCCTGAACATGACGGCAGGCTATGCGGAAACTTATCCACAAGCATTTGCAAACACGTCAGAATCTTCCCGTCAAGGATGCGTGAGCAATCCTCGCTCCTAAGCGTGCTCCTCAACAAAGGACAGGCGCCAGGTCTGCTCCACAAGATCCTGCCCGTAGCTGTGCACAGGGCGGCTTCCTTCCAGCTCCCAGCCAAAGGCCCGGTACAGCGCACAGGCTGTGCGATGGCTTTCGTGGGTCTTCAGCATCATACTGCCGTAACCCGCCGCGCGGGCAAACGCCATGCACTCGCGCAGCAGACGCTTTCCCAGCCCCTTGCCGCGCGCCTTGGGTGTCAGCAGGAACAGCCGCAGCTGCGCGGTTGCCTCGTCCTTTTTCATGCAAAACACGGTGCCCAGCCGTTCATTCCCGCTCACCGCCATCCAGCCCCGCTCGCAGGCCGGATCATGGCCGGCGCAGAAGCTGTGCAGGATATCGGCAACCAGCGGCCCGAAGGTTTCGTCAAACCCGGCCTCGCGGGCATAAAGATCCTGGTGGCGGGCCACCAGCCACTGCATGTCGGTCGGGGCGAATCGGCGCAGGGTCACATCCGTCATGCCCCAGTGTAGCGCAAACCCGGCTTGCCTTTCAGCCTGCGGCGGGCTAGCACCGGCTGCAATCCGCTGACCGGCTTGGGAGTGCAAGATGAGTATCAATACCGAACGCGACATCGAGGCAAACCTGCAAATCGGCCCGACCGATCAGGGCATGGTGCGAATTTTCATCGAGGCCGGCGGCACCGAAATCCCAATGGACTTCGACCCGGAAGAGGCCGAGGAGATCGCCGACGAGATCCGCGCCGCAGCCCAAGCCGCGCGCAGCGTCAAGTAAGGCAGAAACATCGCACACAAGGGGCTGAGACGGCAGTGCCGTCCGCAGCGCACCGCAGCTGCGCTGCACAGCCCAAGGCTGCCAGGAGGCACCGGCGCAGCCGGGGCATCCGCTGGCGCGGGAGCACCGCCGGATCACTAGTCCGGCGGCTCATCCTCAGCGCCGCCCAGCAGCATCCCATCCTTGCCCGGACGCGGATCGCGCAAGGCTTGCAGGCGGCGGGCAGCATCCATGGCAAATTTCTGCACCAGCTTCTTGCGCCGGGCCGGCGCCAGCTTCTCCTCAGGCGCCATGCGGATGATTTCCGCATCATAGGAATCAGCGATGATCAGCCCGGTTTCATCAGGCAACAGTTCCACCGGGAACTCCGCATCCACTGCCCAGAAGTACCGGTCACACCATTCCAAGTAGCCTTGCCATTTGCTGTCGGACTGGAAATCGGCGCGGCTGGACTTGCACTCGATCACCCAGATCTCTCCCTTGGGCCCCAGCGCCATAACATCCAGCCGCAGGCCGCGGGCCGGCACAAATTCCTCCAGCGGCGCATAGCCGAGCGAACGCAGATACCGCGACACCCCGCGGGCGAGTTTCTGTCCGGGCTGCAGATCGTCCATCATGACGGCAAATGTGAACAATTGGGGAACAAATTGCAATCCCGCAGTTTTTTCCGGATTTCACGGAGCAGCTTTGCACGCCCCTTGTAACGGCGGCCCTGGCGGATTACTTACGGGCTTGGCGGGTTCTGCCCTTCTCGTGACAGGCAGCATTCCGGTGGCCTTAAGCAATTCCGAGGGAGCTGGCTCTGTCCGGATCCTGGTCCGTTTACCTGGCGCCCACCTGTATATACAGGTCCTCGGGAATCAAAGCCGCACGGTTGACTGGTGGTCCCGCCGCTTTTCCTCCCTCCGCAAAGAAAAACCGCGCCTTCCGGGGTGGAAAGCGCGGCGGAATGTTTCAGCGTCTTTGACCTTTCAGCGGCGGCGCAGCTGGCGGTCCTGCTGCGAATGCGCCTCAGCCTGCACGCGCACCGGCTGGAACTGATGCGCCACCGGGGTGCCGCCGCGGGGGCCCTTGTCCTTTTCTGCCATCGCCATGACCGCCCAGGCAAACTGCACGCCGGCAAAGACAATGCCATGCATGAACCACAGCAGAAACACTGCCAGCAGCCCGGCATCGGAGGTGGAGACGAGAGACCAGAGGTTCATCACATTGGACCACAAGAGCATGGCGACAAAACCGCCAGCGATTCCAAAGCCAATCACGACATTGCGGATGTACATCTTCACCAGTTCAGGCATCACTGACCTCCAGAATTTCAAGAGGAGGTTAGCAGTCTTTACAGCGCCGTCCAGCGCTTCTTTGCCGCATCGGCGGAATTTGCCGAAGTCTTTGCGAAACCTTTGTTTAAACACAAAAAGCGCGCCCAAAGGCGCGCCTTTCATCTCTCAACACCGGTTCTGAATGCCTCAGAACGCTTCCGGCCGCGCCTCGCGCGCCATGTGGTCGAGAACGGCGTTGACAAACTTCGGCTCTTTGCCTTCCGGGAAGAAGGCGCGAGCGATGTCCACAAACTCGTTGATCACCACCTTGGGCGGGGTGTCGGACTGCAGCAGCTCGGCACCGGCCGCGCGGAACAGTGCCCGCAGGGTTGGATCAATGCGGGCAATCGGCCATTTCGCCACCAGGGCGCGGTCGGTCATCTGGTCGATCCTCGCCTGATGATTCACCGCCTCGCGCACCAGATTGCGGAACACCTTGGTGTCGCCTTCCGCCATCTCATCGCCTTCATAGACAGCGCCAAAACGGTGGTCCTCAAATTCGACGATCACCCTGTCAAAGGTGAGGCCGCTGTGTTCCATCTGGAACAGCGCCTGCACGGCGTAAAGCCGCGCTGCCGATCTCATCTGATTCTTGCCGTTGCCCTTGGGGCGGCTGTCCTGGGTGCTCATGCGCTGGTGGATCCGTTGTCTGTACCGGCAACCTGGTAGGCCCCTGCGGGCGCCTTGAAGCCGATGCCTTTGGTCTGGGCGCCCCACTTACGCGTGAGTGCGATCAGATGCAAGGCCGCAGCCGCAGCACCGCCGCCTTTGTTCTGATCGGCAGTATCGGCGCGCACTTCGGCCTGTTTGCGGTTTTCCACGGTCAGGATGCCATTGCCGATGCACAGGCCCTGCAGCCCCATCAGCTGGATTGCGCGGGAGCTGTCGTTGCAGACAGTCTCGTAATGGGTGGTCTCGCCGCGGATCACGCAGCCCAGCGCCACGTAGCCGTCGAAGTTCGAAGTCCGGTCGGCGATGGCAATCGCAGTCGGCACTTCCAGCGCGCCCGGCACTTCGACGATTTCATAAGTGCCACCTGCGGCTTCGATCTCCGCCGCGGCGCCCGCCACCAGATTGTCGGCGATATCCTTGTAGTAAGGCGCCACCACGATCAGCAGCTTCACCGGCTTATCGAATTCCGCGCGCGGCAGGGTGTAGTGGGTTTCATGTCCAGCCATATCAAGCGTCCTTCAGAATGGGGCGGCTGCCGGTGATGGAAAGGCCATAGGCGTCCAGCCCGACGTATTTGGTCGAGGGCGAGTCGGTCAGCAGGACCAGCTTATGCAAGCCCAGGCTCGACAGGATCTGGGCGCCGATGCCGGTCTGTTTGATGGTCACCGTGCGCGGGCCTTCGTCCTCGTTGGCATAAAGCGCATTGCGCGGCTGGCGGAACAGCGTCACGACGCCGCGGCCTTCCTCGGCGATGATCTCCATCGCGCGCGGCAGCTGGCGGGCGGATTTCGGGCCGAGACCCAGAATATCGGTTGCCTCATGCAGTGCGTGGGTGCGCACCAGCACCGGTTCCGGCGTGGTGATGTCGCCCTTGATCATCACCACATGCTCGATGCCGTGGGTCTGGTCGGTGAACAGCCGCATTTCCCACTCACCGCCGATTTCGGAGTTGACGGTCTCGCGCGAGGTTTCCACCACCAGGTTGTCGTTGCGGGCGCGGTAGGTGATCAGGTCGGAAATGGTGCCGATCTTCAGCCCGTGTTTCTGCGCATATTCCACCAGGTCAGGCAGACGCGCCATGGTACCGTCTTCCTTCATGATCTCGCAGATTACGGAGGACGGGTAATGGCCCGCCAAACGGGCAACATCGCAGCCGGCCTCGGTGTGGCCCGCGCGGACCAGCACCCCGCCCCGGCGCGCCCGCAGCGGGAACACGTGGCCGGGCGTGGCGATGTCGGCGGCGGTTTTCTCCGGGTCGATGGCGGTGGCGACAGTCAGGGCGCGGTCGGCAGCAGAGATGCCGGTGGAGACGCCTTCGCGCGCCTCAATGGAAACGGTAAAGGCGGTTTCGTGGCGCGAAGAATTGTGCATCGCCATCATCGGCAGGCCCAGTTCCTCGATCCGTTCGGCCGGCATGGTCAGGCAGATCAGGCCGCGGCCATGGGTTGCCATGAAGTTGATCGCAGCCGCATCGGCAGCTTGCGCCGGGATCACCAGATCGCCCTCATTCTCACGGTCCTCGTGGTCGACCAGGATGAACATGCGGCCCTGGCGGGCCTCTTCGATGATCTCTTCAATCGGGCTGATGGCATCGCGCAGTTGCGCTTCTACCGGCCCCGGTGTTTCAAAGCTCATGTGGCAGCCTTTCAGTGGGCTTGGGGCAGTACGCCTGGCACTGCGGGTTCTTTCCTTGCCAGATAGCCCAGAGATGCAGCAAATGCCAGTCCTGCAAACGGCAACAAGGGGTCTGGACGCGCCTTGTGCATCCGTGCACAAGTTATTTTGGATCCAATCATGGATCCAGGGTTTCAAAGGGTTGGGAGGACCAGACATGCGCGCATCCCGCATCATTCAGGCGGTCGAAGCTCATGCAGAAGGCGAACCGGGGCGGGTGATCACTGGCGGCATGCCCCTGCTGCGGGGCAATTCGGTGTTCGAGAAGATGCAGGACATGGCCGCTAACCATGACGAAATCCGCCTGCAAATGCTGCGCGAGCCGCGCGGCAACCCGGGTCTGTGCGGCAATGCCATCGTGCCCCCCTGCCATCCGGAGGCGGACGCCGGATTCATCATCTTCGAGCAGTCGGAATATCCGCCGATGTCGGGTTCCAACACCATCTGCGTGGTGACGGTATTGCTGGAGACCGGCATGGTGCCGATGGTGGAGCCGGTCACCGAGCTGACCTTGGAAGCTCCTGCCGGGCTGATCCGGGTGCGCGCCGCGTGCAAGGACGGCAAGGTAACGCGGGTGGAGTTCAAGAACGTGCCCGCCTTTGCGGTGCATCTGGATGCACAGGTCGAGGTCGCCGGCCTGGGCACGGTCACCGTGGATGTGGCCTGGGGCGGCATGTTCTTTGTGCTGGCAGAGGCGGAAAAGCTGGGGATCCCGCCCGATGCAGACAATGGCGCGGAAATCGTGCGGGTGTCCGAGGCGATCCGCCACGCCACGGCGGAGCAGCTGCCGGTGGTGCATCCCGGGAACCCGGAGATCACCGGGCCGACGATCACCAATCTTTGGGGGGCACCGGTGGCGGAGGGCACCCACGGGCGCGGCGCCATCACCATCTCGACCGGCCCCTTCGATCCGGCGCGCCCCGAGGACGCCAGCGGCATCCTCGACCGCTCGCCCTGCGGCACCGGCACCTGCGCCAAGATGGCGGTGCTGCACGCGCGCGGGCTGCTGGGCATCGGCCAGAACTATGTCAATGCCGGACCGCTGGGTACCACCTTCACAGGCCGCATTCTGGAGGAGACGCAGGTGGGACCGTACAAAGCCATTGTCCCCGCCCTGTCCGGCCAGGGTTGGATCTACGGGCTGAGCCATTACACGCTGGACCCCAGCGACCCTTTCCCGGCGGGCTACACCGTTGGCGACATGTGGTGACACGCGCCGCGCCAGCGGCGCGCCTGGCCCAACGCCTTGGGCGGCATCTATAATGCCGGTCGAGGGGGCGGGAGCGTCTGGCCGAGAGGGGATGAGGGGCGCTGCCCCTCGGCCCTGGCGGGCCTCACCCCGGAGTATTTTCAACCAGAAAGAAGCCGAAGGGCGGTTGGTCAGCCGGCCTCGTGCAGGCGGGCGACATAGCGGGCCAGGGTATCGATTTCCAGGTTAATGCGGTCGCCGGTCCTTACATCGCCCCAGGTGGTCACATCCTTGGTGTGCGGGATGAAATTGATACCAAAATCGCAGCCATCCACATCGTTCACTGTCAGCGACGTGCCGTTCAGCGCCACCGAGCCCTTGGGCGCGATGAAACGGGCCAGCGCCTCCGGTGCGCGCAGGGTGACCCGGGTGCTGTCGCCCTCGTCTTCCATCTTCACCACTTCTGCAACGCCGTCCACATGGCCGGAGACTATATGGCCGCCAAGCTCGTCGCCCACTTTCAGCGCGCGCTCCAGGTTCACCCGCTTGCCCACGGCCCAGCTGTCGAGGTTGGTCTTGGAGACAGTTTCGGCCGAGATCTGCACATCGTACCAGTCTTCGCCCAGGGCAATCACGGTCAGGCAGACCCCGTCAGACGCGATCGAGGCGCCAATGTCGATGGTGGCGGTGTCATAGGCGGTGCGGATGCGGGCGCGCAAATCGCCCTGCTGCTCCAGCTCGGCAATGGTGCCTATGTCGGTGATGATGCCTGTAAACATGGGGCTGCTCCTTGCCGGTGCTATGACAATCCTGCCGCAGAGGTAGCCAAGCTGCGCTGCCGGCACAAGCCCCGGCTTGCCCTGCCCGCCCCTGCGGCCATAGTTTCGCCCCAGTCGGGTGTTAACAAAACCTTGAGCCAGCCAGCCTTATCTTTGCGATCGTAATGCCGAACCTTCCCAAGACACAACGCAGCTTTCTGTTTCTGCAGGGCCCGCACGGCCCGTTTTTCGCCGCCCTTGGCAAGATGCTGCAGGCGGCCGGCTGCGAGGTGGCGCGGGTGGGCTTCAATGCGGGCGATCAGGCCTTCTGGCGCTGCAAGGACAGTTACATCCCTTTCAACGGCCGCCAGGATACATGGCCGGAAGCTCTCGCCGGGCTGCTGGAGCGCCGCGGCATCACCGACATCGTGCTCTATGGCGATACCCGGCCGATACATGCCGCCGCCGTTCAGGCGGCGCAGCAGCGCGGCATAACCGTGCATGTGTTTGAGGAAGGCTATCTGCGCCCTTATTGGGTGACCTATGAGCGCGGCGGTGCCAATGGCCATTCGCGGCTGATGGAAATGAGCGTTTCAGAAATGCAGCAAGCGCTTGCGCTGTCGGATATGGAGGCACCGCTGCCGCCTGCCCACTGGGGCGACATGCGCCAGCACGTGTTCTACGGCGCGCTCTACCACTGGTTCGTGATGTTCCGGAACCGCAAGTACAGCAATTTCCGGCCGCACCGGGCGCTTACCGTGACCAAGGAATTCCGGCTCTATCTGAAACGCCTGCTGCTTATGCCCGCCCAGGCACTGGACCGGCGGCTGGCCGAGCGGCGCATCCGCAACGGCGGCTTTCCTTATCATCTGGCGCTGCTGCAGCTGGAGCATGACAGCTCCTTTCAGATGCATTCGCCGTTTTCCAGCATGGGCGATTTCCTGGATGAGGTAATCAGCGGCTTTGCCGAGGGCGCCCCCCGCCATCACCATCTGGTGATCAAGGCGCATCCGCTGGAGGATGACCGCGCCCAGGTGCGCCGCACGCTGCGGAAACTGGCGCGCGCGCATGGCATTGCTGACCGGGTGCATTACGTGCGCGGCGGCAAGCTGGCGCAGCTCTTGAACGAGGCCCGCACAGCGGTGACGGTCAATTCCACCGCCGGGCAGCAAGTGCTGTGGCGCGGCATCCCTCTGCGGGTGTTCGGGCGCGCTGTCTATGCCAAGCCGGAGTTCGTCTCGCAGCAGCCCCTGGCGGAATTCTTTGCCGCCGCCAGCCGGCCCGACAGCCGCGCCTACAAGGATTACCGCCGGTTCCTGCTGGAAACATCACAGGTGCCGGGCGGGTTCTACTCCCGCGAAGGCCGCCGCCAGCTGCTGCGCCAGGTGGCCGATATGATGCTGGCAGACGAGGACCCCTATGACGCCTTGCGCCTGGGCACAGCGGCACCGCGGCAACAGTTGCGGCTGGTGACCTGACAGCATTTCGCCCAAAGACTGGATTTTTCCCTTCCATCCGGTTAGGTTGCCCCTAAAACTTGAGGCAAACAATAATTGGTCGAGGAGACCGAGCAGTGAAATCCGTTCCCCTTCGCTGGGCGCGTCCGGTGGCAATGCTGGCAGCATTGGCCCTTGCGGCCTCCTGCGGCCTGCCCAAGGTCGGCCCCAACAAACGCCAGATCTTCGCAGGTTCCGTGCAGCGCGAAGGCGACGCCTTCATCGTCTCGGTGAATGACCGGGTCGCCCGTGCCACCGCGGTGGTGCCCGCGCTTGGCTTTTCATCCGGCTTCACCTCTGCGGGCAGGCTGACCTCCGACACGATCCGCCCCGGCGATGTGCTGGGGCTGACGGTCTGGGAAAACGTCGACGACGGGCTGCTGGCAGCCGAGGCCACCAACTCCACAGTGCTGGAAGAGGTGCAGGTGGACAGCGCCGGCTATATCTTTGTGCCCTATGCAGGCCGCCTGCGCGCCTCCGGCAACACCCCGGATCAGCTGCGCGAGACCATCACCCGGAAGCTGGAAGACCAGACTCCCGACCCGCAGGTGCAGGTGCGCCGCCTGGCGGGCGACGGTGCGACCGTCAGCCTGACAGGCTCCGTCGGTGCCCAGGGTGTTTATCCGATCGAACGGCCGACACGCACCCTGTCCGCGATGCTGGCGCAGGCCGGCGGCGTCACCATTCAGCCGGAAATCGCCCAGGTGACCGTGATCCGGGGCAGCGAAAAGGGCAAGATCTGGTTCCAGGATCTGTTCGACCATCCGGAACTGGATGTCGCCTTGCGCGGCGGAGACCGCATCCTGGTGGAAGAGGACACCCGCTCCTTTACCGCACTGGGCGCCACTTCTGCCCAGGCGCGGGTGCCGTTTGAAAGCCAGGATCTGTCAGCGCTGGAAGCCATTGCCCAGGTGGGCGGCCTGATTTCCACAGCATCGGACCCCACCGGCGTGTTCGTGCTGCGCAACGAGCCGGCCGAGATTGCCAACCAGGTGCTGGGGCGCGACGATCTGATCGGGGCACAGCGCATGGTCTATGTGCTGAACCTCACTCAGCCGAACGGGCTGTTTGTCGCCCGCGATTTCGTAATCCGCGACGACGATACGCTCTATGTCACCGAAGCGCCCTATACCCAGTGGACCAAGACCATCTCGCTTCTCGTAACGCCGGTCGGCTCGCTGTCGAGCGTCTCCACTGCACTGGATGGCTAACCCCTCATGTGCCTGACAACAGGCCAGCACAAAGCCGGGAGCGATGCGTCCCGGCTTTTTGTTTTCAATGGCGGATTTCTGACCCAGCGCCGGGTGCGGCGGATCTTGCAGCTGGCTGGGTACGACATCCGGCTGGGCCTTCCCCGGCCGGAGGATCTGGTAGGAATTTGGGGCGCCTCCCCGACGGCGCACCGCGGCCGGGCGGTGGCACGGCAGCGCGGCTGCGGCTTACTCAGGGTCGAGGATGCCTTTTTGCGATCAATCCACCCGGGCCGGGCCGGGGAGCCGCCGATGGGGCTGCTGCTGGACCGCTCCGGTGTGCATTTCGATGCCGCAGCGCCTTCGGAACTGGAGCAGCTGCTCGCCGGCCATCCGCTGGATGACGCGCATCTGATGCGCCGGGCGCGGGACGCAATTGCCAGGCTCAGGGAGGCGCATCTCAGCAAATACAACGCCTTTGACCCCGAAACCCCGGCACCTGAGCCCGGTTATGTGCTGGTTGCGGATCAGGCCCGGGATGACGCCTCTGTCACGGCCTCCCGGGCGGACCGGGCGCGGTTCCTTGAGATGCTGGCCTTTGCCCAGGAAGAACACCCCGGTGCCCGGGTGCTGATCAAGACCCACCCAGAAACACTGCGCGGCTTCCGTGCGGGATATTTCGATGCAGCGGACGCGCAGGGGCGCGTCACCCTGTTCACAGGCAGCGTCTCCCCCTGGGAATTGCTGGAAGGTGCCGTGGGGGTTTATACTGTATCCTCTCAACTGGGGTTCGAGGCGATCCTGGCAGGTCACAAACCGCGGGTCTTCGGACAGCCGTTCTACGCTGGATGGGGGCTGTCCCTGGACGATGCCCCGCCTGCCCGGCGCCAGCGGCAGCTGACCCGGGCGCAACTGTTTGCGGCGGCGATGATCCTCTATCCCAAATGGTACGACCCGTTCAGGGATGAGCTGTGCCAGCTGGAAACCGTGCTGGACAATCTGGAGGCCAAGGCAAGGGCCTGGCGGCAGGACCGTCACGGCTGGGCGGCTTCCGGCATGCGGCTGTGGAAGCGCAAGCCGCTGCAGAAGTTTTTCGGTGCCGAGAAGCGGGTGCTGTTCACCGAAGACCCTGCCAAGGCACAGGCGGGAGCGCGCCGCCGGATGATCTGGGCAGGCAAAGCCACAGAGGCCCATGGCAGTGCCGTACGCGTGGAGGACGGCTTCTTGCGGTCCCGCGGGCTGGGTGCGGAACTGGTGCCACCGCTGTCGCTGGTGACGGACAGCAGCGGCATTTACTATGACCCGCGCCAGCCCTCTGACCTGGACCGGCTGATTGCCCGCCGCACCGCGATGACAGAGGCGCAGGAGCTGCGGGCGGAGCGGCTGGTGCAATCGCTGATCCGGGGCGGCCTGTCGAAGTATAATCTTGGCGGCCAGGCCCCGTCGCTGCCAACGGGGCACCGGATTCTGGTGCCGGGGCAAGTGGAGGACGATGCCTCAATCCTGTGCGGAGCGGGGATGGTGCGGACGAATTTGGACCTGCTGCGCGCGGCGCGCAGCGCCAACCCGGAGGCCGTGATCATCTACAAGCCGCATCCGGACGTGGAGGCCGGGTTGCGCAAGGGACAGGTGGCTGCCGGGGATTTCGCGGATGCCGTGGCGGCGCATGCGGATCCGGTTGCGCTGCTGGACGAGGTGCAGGAGGTCTGGACGATGACCTCTTTGCTGGGGTTCGAGGCGCTGCTGCGCGGGGTTCGTGTCACCACGATGGGAACGCCGTTCTATGCCGGCTGGGGCCTGACCGCCGACATGGCGCCGCCACCGCCCTGGCGCCAGGCTCCGGTGCCGCTTCTGGGTCTCGTTCATGCCGCCCTGATCGACTACCCGCGCTATTTCGACCCGGTCACCGGACAGCCATGCTCTGTTGAAACCGCCGTTATGCGGCTGCGCGACGGACGCTTGCCGCACCCCGGCCCCGGCAACCGGCTGCTGTCAAAACTGCAAGGCCTGTTTGCCACCTATGCCAGCCTCTGGCGCTGAAAGTTCCGGTGCCCTCCCGCGCCCGCGGGATGCCCTGGCTATGCCAGCGCATCCCTGGCGGCCAATGGGAGCGGAGCATGACACATGCTCCTGCGACGGGCGGGAGCGCCCGGCTTCTCAGTCAAAAGACCGGCAGCAAAATCGGATCAGAACCCAGCAGTTCCGCACCACTGGCACCAAAACCGCAAAATTCCAGAGGCTTGGCAAGCCCCGGGAAAGGCAGCGCCATTTGCATACAGGCCGTGCCGCTGAAATGCAGCAGTTTTGGCGTCCTGCGGATTTGGCGGATTTTCAGCCAGGCAGCGTTACAGGATCTTAGAAATCAACCAGATTTCCTGCACTCCAGTGCCTTGTCAGACAGAAAATCTTCCAAACCAAAGATCCGCGATTACTAGCCCCTGCCCCTAGCGCAGCGCGCGGGTCCAGCGGTGCAGAATATCCTTGCCCAGCGGGCGGGTTTCGACCAGATCGAAGCGCGGCGCCTCTTCCAGGCGGCCGATGCCCAATGCACCAATCGAGGGCAGGCCTTCGGCCCCGATGCCCAGACCTGCGGTAAACCCGATCAGCTCATCCACCAGGTCAAAGGCCAGGAGAGACGCCGCCAGCGCACTGCCGCCTTCGCAGAATACCCGGGTGAGCCCGGCGGCACCCAGCTGCTGCAGGATATCGCCCGCGTCCAGCTGCACGCCGTGAGACGCGCAAGGGATCAGCCGGGCCCCCAGCCCTTCCCAGGCCTGGATCCGTTCATGGTCAGCGCCATGACCATGGCACAGCCAAACCGGCACCTCCCTGGCCGTGCGGGCCAACTGACCCATCAGCGGCAGATCCAGATGGCGCGAAATCACTACCCTTACCGGCTGGCTCTCCACCCCCAGATCACGCACTGTCAGCGACGGATCATCCGCCCGTGCGGTGCCGCCGCCGACCATAACCGCATCATGGCGGGCACGCATTGCATGCACGGCGCGGCGGGCCTCCGGTCCGGTGATCCATTTGCTTTGCCCCGATCCGGTGGCAATCCGCCCGTCAAAACTGCTGGCCAGCTTCAGCGTCACCAGCGGGCGGCCCTGTTCGGTCTTCAGAAAGAACCCCGCATGATCGCGGGCGGCCTGGGCGGCCCAGACCCCGGTTTCAACTGTGATGCCCGCATCGCGCAGCATCTGGAAGCCCTGGCCGGACACCCGCGGATCGCTGTCCTCCACAGCGGCCACCACGCGGGCCACGCCTGCATCAATCAGCGCTTGCGAACAGGGCGGCGTCTCACCCTGATGTGCGCAAGGCTCCAGGGTCACATAGGCGGTAGCTCCGCGGGCTGCATCCCCTGCCTGCGCCAGCGCTTCGGTTTCGGCATGCGGGCGGCCGCCCGGCTTGGTCCAGCCGCGGCCGGCCACCCGGCCGTCCTTCACGATGACACAGCCCACAGCCGGGTTCGGCCAGCAATTGCCCTGCCCCCGCCGCCCCAGGGACAGCGCCAGCGCCATAAATCGGTGATCTGCGTCCATTATTCTTCCGGCGCCACCGGCGGGCGCAGCTCGTGGACGAAGTCCTCAAAGTCGTCTGCGGCCTGGAAATTCTTGTAAACGCTCGCAAAACGCACGTAGGCAACAGTGTCGATCCGGGCCAGCGCTTCCATCACGATCTCACCGATCTTCTTGGAGGGAATATCGGTTTCGCCCATGCTTTCCAGCCGACGTACAATACCGGAAATCATCTGGTCGATGCGCTCCGGCTCAATCGGGCGTTTCTGCATTGAGATGCGGATTGACCTCTCCAGCTTGTCACGGTCGAAATCTTCGCGCTTGCCGTTGGTCTTGATCACCACCAGGTCGCGCAGCTGCACCCGCTCATAGGTGGTAAAGCGGCCGCCGCAGGCCGGGCAGAACCGGCGCCGCCGGATCGAAACATGATCTTCGGCGGGACGTGAATCCTTGACCTGAGTGTCGATATTTCCGCAAAATGGGCAGCGCATCCGCCTGCTCCCTCAATCCTGTCAGCCTATTCTTTGTGCCGGAGTTCTCCCGGTTATCCACAACTATAGGCTACCCTCCAGAATTTGGGTAGAGGTGTTTTTTTGCCGCTAGATGAAGAGGTTCAGGCCAGGTGCGCTGCCACCTGGCGCCGATGCGGCGCGTCGCGGTGTTCAAACAGGTAGATCCCTTGCCAGGTGCCTAATACCGGCTTGCCGCGGTCAACCGGTATGGACAGGCTGACCGGCATCATCGCCGCCTTGATATGGGCCGGCATGTCATCGGGCCCTTCATAGGTATGGCGCAAGTAGCTCATGGATGGGTGGGACGACGGCGGGACCAGCCGCGCAAAGAAGGCGCGCAGGTCGCTCTGAACGTCGGGATCCGCGTTTTCCTGGATCAGCAAGGAACAGGACGTGTGGCGCACGAACAGCGTGAGCAGCCCGTCCTGAACACCGCTGGCAGCCACCCAGGCCTGCACGTCGCCGGTAAACTCATAGAGCCCCTGGCCGCGGGTCGGAATAATGAAGCTGTCTTGCATTGGGCCGTTGTGGCGGAAACCCTATGTTCAGGCAACCCGGAAATCTGCAAACGCCTTTGTTTAGGGCCACCAAAGGTCACGCCCGGGCAGACGGTCAAAGCAATAGTTCTGCGCCGAAGTCACCCGCAGGCTGTCTCCCGCTTCGCGCACATTCAGCGACAAGCCGCCAGAGCGGTCTGGAACCCCCGGCGGCATTCCAAAGGCAAATTGCACTGCTTTGCGCCCAGGCCGGTTTACCGACGGCCCCTCCCCACGCCAGACATAGATCCTCTGGTTCACCGGCGCCCGCAGCTGGCGGATGGCGTAGTCTGCGATGCTGCACCAATAGTCCTGTGCGCCCGAGCGGCTCCCGGCAACCACTTCCCAAACGCCCTCGGAAACTGGCAGCACCTCATTCCGGTTTATCGCACGCCATGCGGACGCAGGCACAGGAACCGACAGAACTACTGCCAGAATTCCTTTCAGAAACAGTGCTTTACGGATCATTTCAACCTCCTTCCCTGCGGATTCCGGAAGGCCGCGGCCTAAAACACACTCACGGCCGCCCGAAGGGCTCAAAGCAATAATCAAAGGCTTTCTGAATTCTCATTGTATCACCAGATTGCAGACTGTTAACAGACTTGTATCCGCCAGCCCGAGTGTCTGCCGTCAAGTTGGCATCCGTCGTGAACTGTACCGCTGAACGGCGCCCAGTAGTTTCGCTGGGACCAAGCCCGCGAGTAATGCGCAAATTTGCATTCCAGGGCGCCCTAAGCACGCGATGAGCATAGTCCGCGGCACCGCACCAGAATAAAATTCCATTACCGGTTCCTGGAATGACTTCGAAGACGCCGTCGGACACCGGGTTAACACGGATATTGTAGCGGCTGGCATTGGCCTCCAGGCTGGCAGGGATCGTCAAAATTAACGATGCAGAGGCGATAGCGGCGGTTGCAACAAGTTTCATGGAAGCTCCTTTTCCTCAAAGCAGGGCAGACCAATGCCCCACCTCTAGGTTAGAGAGAATAAGCACACGAGCCACTCAAACTGCCGTGCGGTGGCTGCGCGCCTTTCTCCTGTCCCGCGCAATTGGCCGCCAAAGACGCAAACGGTTCTAAAATAATATAATTTTCAGACACTTAAGGCATTTTCAATACTGAGGTCGCCTCGCTGCACGTCACGCAGAAAACTGTTGCGACCGCTCGTTTGAACCGACGGGGCACTTCCCCTGTCCTGCGGAAGCACCTTGCCGTGACCTTCCGTGAACTGTTGACTGTGTTCAGAAGGCGTGTCGAAAAGACTGCCCGCTAACTCAGGCAGGATCAGCGCCATGATTTTCATGCACTACAAAACCGGCTCGTTCACGCAATACCCGTAGCCTTGCTGCACCGACATGCTCTCGCCCGGGCGGAAGCCCAGCGACAGCCAGCCCGTTTTGGGGGCAATACCGCGGCGTTCGGGGAAGAGCGTGAACTGTACCGAAGAGCGGCGGCCGGTGGTAACGCTGACGCCACGGCCCCGCACCACATAAAATCGGTCGGTCCAGCCCGCCCCCAGCTCGCGGCGGGCGTATTCAGCGGCGGCGCACCAGTATTCCCAGGTTCCCCCAGCCCCGCGCGGCACCACTTCATATACGGTGTCATCAACCGGCAGCACCCGCACGCCGCGGGTGGTTGTAAAAGCATCTGCAGAAGGGGCTGATAGAGCGGCCAGACCGGCCAGGCCCAAGACGGAAAAAAGCTGTTTCATTCGGAAATATCCCTGTGTTCAAACTAACATAGGGAGTCCGCCGGCGCGCTCCAATAGGTCCGGCAGCTTTCTCACGGCCTCTCGCAGATCTGTGAACGAAGGCTCACGCGCGGGCAGGAAAGGGAATGATTTCGGCGCTCTGCTGCTGCTCGCCCAGCACCTGTTCCAGAATTTCCAGTGCGGCGGCATTCGGTGCGGCGCCGGTGTCAGGGTGGAACTTGTCGCGGGCCTGGCGGCGCAGCATGTCACGGGTTTCCGCGGCGCCCATCTGCTTCAGTTCCTCGCCCTGGCTGGACAGCACATCAACCATGAAGTGGTTGGCGGTCACCAGGTCATTCAGCGACTTTAGCTTGTCCGTCAGCGCCTGCAGCGCCTCATCCATGTTGGTATGTGCAGACATCTTCTTCCCCCCGGAAGTACATGAGCGATGCCGCCATTTTAGAGGCCAGGGCAGTTCGGAACAACAACAGGGTTAGCAAATGGTTAACGCCTGAGATCCAGTTCCGGCAGCACGATATGGCCGTGGTACCGCACCAGCAGGCCAACCCGCGGCAGGCTCGCGGAGATGTCAAAACCGATGTGGCCGTCAGGTGTTTCAAATTCCACGGAGGCACTCTGCGGGCAGAGCACGCGCGGCAGCGGCACACCGAACAGGCGCGCTTGCTCCACCGCAACCGTCAGGGCGCCTTGGCGCGCGGTCACGCGGAGTTCCAAGTCGATAGGGCCGAACCGTTCCAGCACCCTGCCGCCCGCCGGATCGTAGCGCAGCAGTGAGCGGGTCTGATGCCTGCCGAAACGGCGGCGCCATACATGGCCCTTTCCCTGTGGCGCGACATCCAATTGGAACCGCGACGGCGGCATCGGCGGCGGGAAGCCTGCAAGCGCGGCCAGCAGCCGCCCCCAGCGGCTGCCGCCCTCGACACTCACGACCCCGCGGCAGGTGCCAGGCGGCTCTGCATGGAACCTCAGCAAGGCAGGCGGCACATCAAGCTTTTGCGCGGCAATGACCTCGCCAAAGGCATCCCTCATGCCTGATATCCCCCCGGGGCAAACCGCGCACGCAGTTCGGCGCCGGGGACCATGCAGCGGTCATGGCGGCCGAACAGACGGTGCCGGTTCCGGGCGATGCTGAAGTAGAGAAAATCCTTCAGCCGCCGCGGCAGAAAACGGCATGCAGACAGCAGCGGCCAGGGAAAGGGCAGTGCCCGCAGGGCCGCTGCAACCGCATCGAGCCGCTGATAGGTGCGGCCGTTAACGATCACCAGGTTGGTTTCAAAGTTGTCCGCAGGCAGGCCGAGCTCCCGGTAAAGCCGCTGCCCTAAAGGCGACTGCGCAGTGGCAAAGGCAAACCGCCCTGCCCGGTCATGCCGCAGCATGAAGCGGAAGAAGCCGGAACACAGCACGCATTCGCCGTCGAAGACGATGAGGTTCTGACGCGTGTCACTCGCAATCATGAAACGGCCTTTCCAAATCTTGCTCCTGCGATGCTCAGCGCTCGGGATAGATATCCGTATCAGGCCCAAACACAACTTCATTGCCGGATGCATACAAGAAGCAGCGCCTCCGGTTACCATCATTTTCTTCACATTTTCTAAGCGCGGCTTGCTCCGCCTCACGCCTTGTCAGCCGTCCGGACGCAAAGGCCCAGGCACCGTTGCGGCTCAGCGCTATGGCTTTGGTGCGCCGGGCCGCAGAGTAGCGGGCGGCGACATCCCGGCCGCGCAGATCCGCCACGAACGGAATAGTGTCCGGGCCGACCCTTTCCGCATAAACCATTGAAGGCACAGCCTGCCAACCAGGCAAATTACGCCCCTTTGCTATCGCCAGGCCGCAAGGCTGGCCGGCAAGGTGCTCACATTTCTGCAATACGGCACTGGTGATCGTCGATGACAGTTTATTGCCGCTGCAGCGGGACGCCCAATGACCATTGGGCGACACTGCCACCATATAGGTTTGCTTGCAGCGAACCCGCTCATAGTCCCTTTGAATACTGGCGCTGGCGACATCCGAAAGGAACGGGACTTTATAGAAATCCGGGGCCTCCGCCTGCGCGGATACCGTGCTGGCTGCCAAAAGGGCAAATACGATCCTGAACAACATAATCTAAAATTCCCAAGCTGTTATGGCGCGGAGAATACATGTCAATCAGGCAAGAAAAAGGCGCCCCGCGGGGCGCCTTTTGATTACTGGTCCAGGAAGCTGCGCAGCTTGCGCGAGCGGCTGGGGTGCTTCAGTTTCCGCAAGGCTTTCGCCTCGATCTGGCGGATCCGTTCGCGGGTCACGCTGAACTGCTGGCCGACTTCCTCCAGGGTGTGGTCGGTGTTCATGCCGATACCGAAGCGCATCCGCAGAACCCGCTCTTCACGCGGCGTGAGGGACGCCAGCACCCTTGTGGTGGTTTCCTTGAGGTTTTCCTGAATGGCGCTGTCCAAGGGCAGCACGGCATTCTTGTCCTCGATGAAATCGCCCAGCTGCGAATCTTCCTCGTCGCCGATCGGGGTCTCCAGCGAGATCGGCTCCTTGGCGATCTTCATCACCTTGCGGACCTTCTCCAGCGGCATCTGCAGCTTGTCCGCCAGTTCTTCCGGGGTTGGCTCGCGGCCGATCTCGTGCAGCATCTGGCGGCCGGTGCGGACCAGTTTGTTGATGGTCTCGATCATATGGACCGGGATCCGGATGGTGCGGGCCTGGTCCGCGATGGAGCGGGTGATCGCCTGACGGATCCACCAGGTTGCGTAGGTCGAGAACTTGTAGCCGCGGCGGTATTCGAACTTGTCCACCGCCTTCATCAGGCCGATGTTGCCCTCCTGGATCAGGTCCAGGAACTGCAACCCGCGGTTGGTGTATTTCTTGGCGATGGAGATCACCAGGCGCAGGTTGGCCTCGACCATTTCCTTCTTGGCCTGACGCGCCTCTTTCTCACCCTTCTGAACCTGCTGCACGATGCGGCGGAATTCAGAAATGTCCAGGCCGACATACTGGCCTACCTGGGCCATATCGGCGCGCAGCTCTTCAACCTTGCCGGTGGAGCGTTCGATGAACATCTGCCAGCCGCGCCCCGGTTTCTCGCCCATGTCGGCCAGCCAGTTCGGGTCCAGCTCGCGGCCGCGGTAGGCGTCGACGAACTCGCGGCGGTTGATGCGGGCCTGGTCGGCCAGCTTGACCATCGAGCTGTCGATCTGCATCACACGGCGGTTGATGCCATAAAGCTGGTCGATCAGTGCCTCGATACGGTTGTTGTGCAGGTGCAGGCCGTTCACCAGCTCGACGATTTCAGACCGCAGCGACTGATAGCGCGCCTCGTCATCAGAGCTGAAGGAGCCGTCCTCGTTCAGGGTGGCCGAAATCCGGCTGTCCTGCATTTCGCTGAGTTCGGCAAAGTCGGTGGAGATCCGCTCCAGAGTGACCAGAACCCGGTCCTTAAGCGCGGCCTCCATCGCGGCCAGCGACATGTTGGCCTGATCGTCCTCATCGTCGTCATCATCGCTGGCAATCGGATTACCATCGGCATCCAGCTCCGGGCCTTCATCCTTGGCCGGCTTGGCAGCCGCCACGGCGGAGGTGTCGACAACCGGCTCTTCCTCCTCGCCGTCCTCGTCCATCTGGTTGCCAAAGGTGGCCTCCAGGTCGATGACGTCGCGCAGCAGAATGTCCTCGGACAGAAGTTCGTCGTGCCAGATGGTGATCGCCTGGAAGGTCAGCGGGCTTTCGCAAAGCCCCTGGATCATGGTGTTGCGGCCCGCCTCGATGCGTTTCGCAATTGCGATCTCGCCTTCGCGGGACAACAGTTCGACGGAGCCCATTTCGCGCAGGTACATGCGCACCGGGTCGTCGGTGCGGTCCAGCTTCTCAGTTTGGGCGCCGGCCAGGGCAACCTCGCGCGGGCCTTCGGTGGTCACAAGGTCGGTGGTGCCCTTGTTCTCTTCTTCCTCGGCCTCTTCGTCCTCGATGATGTTGATGCCCATCTCGCTGAGCATCGACATCACGTCTTCGATCTGTTCCGAGCTGACCTGATCCGGCGGCAGAACCTGGTTGAGCTGATCGTAGGTGATGTAGCCTTTCTCGCGGGCCTCCGCGATCATCTTCTTGACCTGAGCCTGGCTCATGTCGAGGGAGATTTCGGCGTCCTGATCGTCAGGTTTGCGGTCGTCGGTGTCTTTGGCGGCCATTCAATGCTCCTACTCAGGGGCTGCGGGGCGGTTCGAATCACGCGAATCATTAGCGCGATCATCCGATTCGTCACCCCGTTTACCCAATTTTCCTGTGCTCTTCCTTAGCAAAACGCAGAATCACTCCCGCGTGTTACTTCTCGGAAAAGCCGATCCGGTCCAAAAGGGCACCGAAGGCATCGCGCTCATCCCGGTTGAGCCGCGCGCCATTCTTGCCCACGTCATACGTTGCCTTATCCTCATTTTCGCTGCGCACGGCCTTGTTCTTGGCCTCTGCCGCCTGCCGCAGCCGCCAGGTCAGCGCCTCATCCGCTAGGCCATGCAAATCCTCTTCGGCTTCTGCCAGTTCCGCATCCAGCCCGCGCAGCGTTTCGAGTTTTGCGAGTTCTTCCGCCAGGGTCATGCTGGCCAGTTCGGTGTCGCCGGGTTTGCGCAGGCAGGGGATGATTGCGACATGGCGAAGGGCAAAGAGGTTTTCAAGGGCATGGGGCCCCAAAGACCAGTCGATTTCCTCGCGCAGCCGCTCCGGTGCACTGATGCCGTGACGCAGCACCATGTCGCGCAGCGCCGCCAGATCCGGGTCGGCGCACTGCAGGCGTTCCAGGCTGGTCTCGAATTCCGGAATCACCTCCGGCGTGGTGATGGCTGTCGCCAGGATCACCGCCTCGCGCATTGCAGCAAAGGATTCATCATCGGACCCGGCCACCAAAGAGGCCCTGGTGGTTGCCCGCGGCTGAGGGATCGGGCCAAAGCCCTTGCCCGGTTTCCACGGCGCGCGGGCGCCATCGCGGAACCCGCCGCCCTTGCCACCGCGCTGCTGGAAGCCGCCCCCTCCGCCATTACTCTCACGGCCACCGCGGAACAGCTGCCAGCGCATTTCCTTGACATCCTCGCCATAGTGCTTGCGGATCGAGGGGTCACGGATCAGCTTGATCTTTTCGCGCAAGCTCTTGTCCAGCGCCGCTTTGCGTTCTGGGCTGTCAAAGACCTTGCCTTCGGTCTCACGCTGCCACAGCAGCTTGACCATCGGCATCGCCTGATCCAGCACCGCCTGCACCGCCTCCGGGCCTTCGCTGCGGATCATATCGTCCGGGTCCTTGCCCTCAGGCATGATGGCAAAGCGCAAGCTCTTGCCCGCCTCCAGCAGTGGAAGCGCCAGGTCGATCAGCCGCATGGCCGCACGCAGGCCCGCAGTATCGCCATCCAGCGCGATGATCGGCTCATCCGACATCCGCCACAGCATCTGCAGCTGATTTTCGGTGATGGCGGTGCCGAGCGGCGCCACGGAGGATTGGAAGCCGCCCTCCGCCAGCGCGATCACATCCATATAGCCTTCGGCCACCACCAGCGTGGAGCCGCGCCCCGAGGCCGCCCGTGCGGGCCCGTGATTATAAAGACTGCGGCCCTTGTCGAACAGCTCTGTCTCGGGCGAGTTCAGGTATTTGGCGTTGTCGTTCGGGTCCATCGCCCGGCCGCCAAAGGCAATCGCCCGCCCCCGCGCATCGCGGATCGGGAACATGATCCGGTTGCGGAAGGTGTCATAGGGTTTGCCGCCCTTGTTCGACGGCTTGGCCAGCCCTGCGCCGATGATCAGATCCTCTGGCACGTTCTTGCCGCGCAAAGCATCCCACAGGTTCTGCCAGCCGTCAGGGGCAAAGCCGATTTCCCAGCGGTCCAGCGCCTGCGCCGTCATCCCCCGGCGCTGCAAATAGGCGCGGGCATCCTGCGCCGCCCCGGTTTTCAGTTGCAGACGGAAGAACTGCACCGCCTGCTCCATCACATCGGCCAAGAGCGCCCGGCGGTCCTGTTTCTCCTGCGCGCGCGGGTCGCGCTTGGGCATCTCCATGCCCGCTTCCCCTGCCAGGATCTCGACTGCCTCCATGAAGCCGACGTTCTCGGTCTCCTGCACAAACTTCAGCGCGTCACCTTTGGCGTGGCAACCGAAGCAGTAATAGAAGCCCTTGCGGTCCTCGACGTGGAATGACGCAGTCTTTTCGTGGTGGAATGGGCACGGCCCCCAAAAGTCGCCCTTGCCTGGCTGCGACTTGCGCTGGTCCCACATGACCTTGCGCCCGACAACATCAGAGATGCTGACGCGGGTGCGCAATTCATCCAGAAAACCGGGCGGCAGCGACATATCAGTTCGACTTCAGCTGCTGCTGCATCGCCTGGATCTGGTCCCAGTTTTGCAGGCACTGCTCCTCAAAAGCCGCGCCAAGGTCCACGCCCTTCAAGTCGCGCCGCTTCATCGCGTAGACGTGGGAGGCCAGCTGCGGGATCGCGTTGGAGAAGGCTTCGGGCCATTCCGGTTCACTGTCCAGAATGACCTGCTCCACCTCTTCCTGCTTTACCCGGTCCAGCCGCGCCTGCTGCACCGCGGCCATAACCTGGCCCTGGTATTTGCAGCTTTGCTCTTTGGTTTCAGAAGCATAGGCCGGAGCCGCCAGCAAGGCGGCTGCAAAGGCGATGCGGATCATAGATGCGCTCCGGGAATCAGTTGGTGATTCCCGAAAGATTACCCCCGCGCCGCCACGGCTTCCATGGCTGTTTTCAAATCATGCACAAGCGTTTTCGCCATCGAGCGGAACACCATCACCTGAAACGCCTGCGGGCCAGTGCGGGTGACAGAGGCCATCATGTGCTTCAGCTCCGCCCGCACAGTATGGCCGCGCTTGAAGACCTCAGGCCGCAGATCCACCGGCACCAGCCGCGCCAGCACGTCCTCGGCGCCCTTGCCTTCCAGCTTCACCACTGCCCAGGCGTCGCTCTGATCGGTCAGCGCCGCGTGCTCCGCCAGCTTGGCATCCGGCACAGGCCCCATCAGCAGCGCCATGTCCCGGCCGAACCAGACTGCACGGCTGCCCGCCTTGCCGGTCGCCCGGTTTGCCGCCGGGAACGCCATGCCATGGGCGGCTTCCAGCGCCTTGCTCAGCTTTTCTTGCCGGCCTTTGAACGGCGCCACCGCCCACATGTTGCCGGGATGCTCTTCGGTCAGGCTCATGCCGCCGATACTTGCCGGAACCAGCCCTTCACAGGGGCTTTTTGCAATCAGTTCAGCCACGGGCACGCCCTCCTTCCGGGTCAAAGAACACAGGCGAAACAACCTCGCACAACGTATCCACACCGCGCATATGGTCGACCAGCCGTACGGTTTCACCGATCCTGTCCGGCCCCTCCTTGAGGAACGCCAAGCCGATGGGGTGCCCCAAGGTCGGCGAATAGCCTGCCGAGGTTACATAGCCCTGATCATAGATCCGCTCGACCGGGTCGCCCGGCGTAAACAGATGCGCACCTGCAGTGATTTCCTTGGCAGCGCCCACCGGTTTCAGCCCCACCAAGCGCATCCGATCCTCAGCCATCAGCCCCTCGCGGGTGGACATCGCCTTGCCCAGAAAGGCCTTCTTCTTGGACATCATCCCCTGAAGCCCAAGGTCAAATGCAGTCACGGTGCCGTTGATCTCGGCGTGGGTAATCAGGCCCTTCTCGATCCGCAGCACATTCAGCGCCTCCATGCCATAGGCGCCGCCGCCCATCGCTTCGGCCCGCTTCAGAAGCTCCCGGAACAGCGCCTCGCCATAGCGCCCGGGCACGGCAACCTCATAGGCATGCTCTCCCGAGAAGGAGATCCGGAACAGCCGCCCCTTGACGCCCAGCACGGTCGCCTCGCCGCAGCCCATGAACGGCCAGATCTCACCGTTCACATCCTCGTCCAGCAGGCCGTTCAGCAGCTCCTGCGACTTCGGCCCGGCGACAGCAAACTGCGCCCATTGCTCGGTCACTGAGGTAAAGCGCACATCCCATTCCGGATAAAGCGCCTGGGACACGAACTCCATATGCGCCATCACCTGCCCCGCGGCGGCGGTTGTGGTGGTCATGACATAGTGGTTTTCACCCAGCCGCGCGGTAGTGCCGTCGTCCATGACAAAGCCGTCTTCACGCAGCATCAGCCCATAGCGGACCTTGCCCACCTTCAGCGTGCTGAAGGTATTGGTGTAAAGGAAGTCGAGGAACTTGCCCGCGTCCGGACCCTGGATGTCGATCTTGCCCAGGGTGGACACATCGCAGATGCCCACCGCGTTGCGCACCAGCGTAACCTCGCGGTCGCAGGACTGGCGCCAATTGGTCTCGCCCGGCTTGGGGTAATAAGCCGCCCGGTACCACAGGCCCACCTCCAGCTGATGCGCGCCGCGGTTGTCGCTCTCGCCATGCGACGTCAGGAACCGCTGCGGCTTGAAGCCCTCATCGGTGGCCCCTGCCCCCATTGCCCCCAGCGACACCGGTACAAACGGCGGGCGGAAGGTGGTGGTGCCGGTCTCAGGGATTGTCCGGCCAGTGGCATCCGCCAGCACCGCCAGTGCGGCCACGTTGGAGTTCTTGCCCTGATCGGTCGCCATGCCCTGCGTGGTATAACGCTTCATATGCTCGACCGAGCGGAAGTTTTCGGTGGCCGCCTGCTTCACATCCTTGACGGTCACGTCGTTCTGGAAGTCGAGCCAGGCGCGGCCCTTGCCTGGCACGGCCCACAGCGCAGCGATGCAGTAGGGATCATCCTCGGCGTCCGGCAGGTCGGCAGCCGCGGATTTCAGGCCCAGCGCCTCCAGCACCTTGCCGGCCGCTTCAGCGCCTTCACGCAACGCACCTGCGGTGGAGAAGGTGCCGTTACAGGCACCCGCCGTCACCATCCCCGGCACCGCGCCCTCAGTGGGCACAAATGCCAGTGCTTCACGGTTCCACTGCGGGCGGCTGTTCAGATGGCAGGTCAGATGCACCGAGGGGTTCCAGCCGCCGGACATCGCCAGGCAGTCGGTCTGGATCTTCTCCTCGCCCTTCACCGAGCGCACGGTGATGCTCTCGACACGCTGGCGGCCTGCGCTGTTGCAGACCTGCGCCCCCTTGATCACCTGATAGGGGCCATCGACCGGCGCATCATGGCGGCTGTCGATCACGGCGGCGATATGCACGCCCGCGTCATGCAGATCCCGCGCCGTGCGGTGGGCCTGGTCGTTGTTGGCAAACAGCGTCACCCGCTCCCCTGGCGCCACCCCCCAGCGGTTCAGATAGGCGCGCACGGCGCCCGCCATCATGATGCCGGGCCGGTCGTTGTTGCGGAATGCCACCGGACGCTCGATCGCGCCTGCCGCCAGCACCGCGTGCCTGGCCGCAATCCGCCAGAAGCATTCGCGCGGCAAATGGCTGCCCTTCAGCGAATGCCGCCGCGGCAGATGGTGCGAGACCCGCTCCAGCGCGCCATAAGTGCCCTGATCATAGGCGCCGGTGACAGCGGTGCGGGTCATCAGCCGCACGTTGTCCATCGCCTCCAGCTCAGCCAGCACCTCGGCGGCCCACTCATAGCCCGACTTGCCGCCGATGTCCTCGCGCTCGGCCAGCAGGCGCCCGCCCATGCGGCTGTCTTCCTCGGCCAGGATCACATCCGCACCAGCGCGGCCTGCGGTCAGTGCCGCCATCAAACCCGCTGGGCCGGAGCCGATCACCAAGACATCGCAGAACGCAAAAGCCTTCTCATAAGTATCGCGGTCCGCCTCGCCAGAAAGCGCGCCAAGCCCTGCCGCATTGCGGATCATCGGCTCATAGACCTTCTCCCAGAAGGCCGCCGGCCACATGAAGGTCTTGTAGTAGAACCCCGCGCCAAAGAACGGCGCCGCTAGGTCGTTCACCGCCATCACGTCGCGTTCTACAGACGGCCAGCAATTCTGACTGCGCGCCTCCAAGCCTTCAAACAGCTCCTGCTGGGTGGCACGGATGTTCGGGTCCTGCTCGCCGCCGGTGCCGACAGTCACCAGCGCATTCGGCTCCTCGCTGCCTGCGGTCAGCACCCCGCGCGGGCGGTGGTATTTGAACGACCGCCCCATCAGATGCACATCATTGGCCAGCAGCGCCGAGGCCAGCGTGTCGCCTTCCAGCCCCATCAAATGGCGGCCATCGAAGCCGAACGTGATGGGCTTTGCGCCCTGGTTCAAACCTTTGCCGGGAAGTCTCATTTCTCACCTCCCAGCCCGGCCTCTGAGGCCAGCTGTACATCCAGGATCTCATGGGTCGCAGTATTGCGGGTGACCTTCAGCCAGGAATTGCAGCCCATCTCATGATACCACAGTTCCTCCAGCGGCCCCGCCGGATTTTCCCGCAGGTTCACATACTCATGCCAAGCATCCAGATCCGCGCCCTCTGCCGGACGCACCAATGCGGCACCTTTGTAATAGAATTCGCGGCGGTCCCTCTCGCCGCAGACCGGACAAGTGATCCTCATGACCAGCGCCCTTTCAACTTGCAGAAAATACTCCCGCCGGAGGCAAACCCGGCGCACTCCAAACGCTTAGTGCAGGTTATGCTGCGCACCGGTCCCCTCCTCATCCATCAGGCCCACGCCGCTGCGGAAGCGGTCCAGCTTCAGTTTCGTGGCTGCGCCATGCGGCCGGTCTGTCGCGATCAGATGCGCATAGACATGGCCCGAGCCCGGCGTCGCCTTGAAGCCGCCGTAACACCAGCCGCAGTTCAGGTAGAGGCCGTCGATGGGCGAATGGTCGATGATGGGTGATCCGTCCGGCGTCATGTCCATGATGCCGCCCCAGCTGCGCAACAGCCGCGCCTTGCTGAGCGCGGGCACCATCGCCACAAAACTCTCCATCGTGTGCTCCACCATCGGCAGGTTCCCCCGCGCGGCGTAGGAGCTGTAGAAATCCAGGTAGCTGCCGAACACCATGCCGCCCTTGTCGGACTGGCTGATATACAGATGCCCTTCGGCAAAGGTGATCACGTGGTCGACAATCGGCTTCAGCCCTTCCGAGACAAAAGCCTGCAGCACATGGCTTTCGATCGGCAAGGTCAGCCCCGCCATCGCCGCCACCTGGCCGGAGCGCCCTGCTGCGGCCAGCGCCACCTTCTTGGCCCGGATCGGGCCGCGAACGGTCTGCACACCCACAACCTTGCCGTTCTGCACGTCGATGCCGGTCACTTCGCAGTTCTGGATCAGATCCACCCCGCGCATATCGGCGCCGCGGGCATAGCCCCAGGCCACCGCGTCGTGGCGCGCGGTGCCCGCCCGGCGCTGCATCAGCCCGCCCATGATCGGGAAACGGTTGTTGTCGAAATTCAGAAACGGCGCCAATTCGCGCACCTGCTCGCGGCTCAGGATCTCGGCATCGTCTCCCTGGTTGACGATCGAATTGCCCCGGCGCACCGCGGCATCGCGCTGGCCGTCATTGTGGAACAGGTTGATGATGCCGCGCTGGGACATCATCGCGTTGTAGTTCAGGTCCTGCTCCATCCCCTCCCACAGCTTCAGCGAGTGGGAATAGAATTCCGAGTTGCCTGGCAGATAGTAGTTGGCGCGCACGATGGTGGTGTTGCGCCCGACGTTGCCGCCGCCGAGATAGCCCTTCTCCAGCACCGCAACATTGGTGATGCCATGCTCCTTGGCCAGGTAGTACGCAGTGGCCAGCCCGTGGCCGCCGCCGCCGATGATCACCACATCATATTCGGATTTGGGCTCAGGGTCCCGCCAATGAGGTTTCCACCCCTTGTTTCCGGTGAGCCCCTCTTTGAGCACACGCCAGCCCGAAAACCGCATGTCGTCCCTCCCCGTCAAATCGCTTTCCGCTGCCCGGAAAATCTGCGGCCCGGGCCTTGGCGGCATTGCTAACTGCTTTCGCCTGCCGCTCCTAGCCCCAAGGTTCAATTTGCGGCAGTTCAGCAGGGCTTTGCCGCAAGTCTCACGAACTAGTCACCTCTGTCTAGTAATATTTGCGACACCGGATGCCGTATTGCACGCCGCGCACAGAAAAGGGGCAGAGAGTTTCCTCTCCGCCCCCAGATACCCGCCAGAGCCGACCCCGGTCAGAGTCCCTTGGCGTGATAGCTCTTGGCCACCTTGTCGATCGACACCAGATAGGCGGCGGTGCGCAGGTCGGTGACGTCGTCGCGGCTGTGCCAGACTTCGCGCATCGACTGATAGGCCACCCGCATGGTGTCATCGAGGCCCGAGCGCACCAGCTCCAGCTCGCCCGCGCCCTTCAGGTACTTGTCCTTGAAGTTCGGCGACATCGACCAGGTATCACCCATCACATCGTCCAGGCGCTGCAGCTCGTCGATCACCAGCTGGTGGCGCGCCTCTTCCTGGCGGCGCTGCATCCGGCCAAACCGGATGTGGGAGAGGTTTTTGACCCACTCGAAATAGGACACGGTCACGCCGCCTGCGTTGGCATACATGTCGGGGATGATCACACAGCCCTTCTTGCGCAGGACCTCATCCGCGCCAGCCGTGACCGGGCCGTTTGCGGCCTCGATGATCAGCGGCGCCTTGACGCGGTCCGCGTTGGAGAGGTTGATCACCCCTTCCAGTGCCGCCGGGATCAGGATGTCGCACTCCTCCTCCAGCAGCAGCGCGCCATCTTCCAGGAATTGCGCGTCCGGATAGCCGGAAACGCCGCCATGCTTGACGATCCAGTTGCGAACAGCCTCAACGTCAAGGCCGTCCGCGCTGTACAGCCCGCCGTCCCGTTCGATGATGCCAATGATCCGCGAGCCATCTTCCTCGGAAAGGAACTTGGCCGCGTGATAGCCCACGTTGCCAAGGCCCTGCACAATGACCCGCTTGCCATCCAGCTTGCCGCTGAGACCCGCCGCCGCCTTGTCTTCCTCATGGCGGAAGAACTCCTGCAGCGCGTATTGCACCCCGCGGCCCGTGGCCTCGACCCGGCCCGAGATACCGCCGGCGTTCAGCGGCTTGCCGGTGACACAGGCCTTGGCGTTGATGTCGGTGGTGTTCATCCGCGCGTACTGGTCTGCAATCCAGGCCATCTCGCGCTCGCCGGTCCCCATGTCGGGCGCAGGCACGTTCTGGGAGGGGTGGATCAGGTCGCGCTTGGCCAGTTCATAGGCAAAGCGGCGGGTGATCAGCTCCAGCTCATGCTCCTCATACTCCCGCGGGTCGATGCACAAACCGCCTTTGGAGCCGCCGAACGGCGCCTCCACCAGGGCGCATTTATAGGTCATCAGCGCCGCCAGCGCCTCGACCTCATCCTGATTCACCCCGGTGGCATAGCGGATGCCGCCCTTCACCGGTTCCATATGTTCGGAATGGACAGATCTGTAGCCGGTGAATGTATGCATGGCGCCGCGCAGGCGCACACCGAAACGCACCGTATAGGTTGCATTGCAAACCCTGATCTTCTCTTCCAGCCCAGGCGGCAGGTCCATCAGTTTCACGGCCCGGTTAAACATCAGGTCCACGCTCTCGCGGAAGCTCGGCTCTGTGCGGCTGGTCATCTAAAATCTTCTCCGTGATCAAACATCGACTCGCTGCCGATGATGCCCTCACTCTATGCAGAGAAGATTAAGGAGTGCGACCTTTTTGACCATTTCCTATCAAAAAGATTCGCATTTTAGCCGAAAGCTCACGATTCGCAGCCTGCTCGCACGCATTGTCGCCAGGTCCGCGACAACCCTGCCGGATGCGGGGAAATTGGCAACTCAGACCGCTGCAATCGCAGCTTTTTAGGCCCAAATCCGCCCCAATTCCGCCACGTTCGCAGACCATTAATTATGTGTAAATTTCGCTGCTGAAGCCGGGCTGACCTACTCAGGTTCCGGCGGGGGGTGTTTAAATGAGTAGACGGCACAAGAATTCAACGGCGCTGAGCAGCCCGCTCACCCTGCGCTGCCTGGCCAAGGGGAAATCCTTCCTGCGGGAAGAGGACGGGATGCTGGCCAAGCCGATGATCGGCACATTTCTGGCAATGCTGGCTGTTGGCGGCATCGGCGTGGATCTGATGCGCATGGAGCGCGACCGCACCATGCTGCAATACACCCTGGACCGGGCTGCATTGGCAGCAGCTGACCTTGACCAGCAGCACTCGCCCGATGCAGTGGTGCGTGACTACCTCGCCAAGTCGGGCTTGGAAGACTATTATCAGGCTCCCTGGTGGGAATCGGGGCTTGGCTTTAAAAAAGTGCAAGCCACCATCGACACCACTTTCCCGACCCACTTGCTGAAATTTGCCGGCGGCGGCGACCTGCCTCTCTTTGCGACTTCGCGTGCCGAAGAAAGCATCGACGGGGTCGAGATTTCATTGGTTCTGGACGTCTCCGGCTCCATGACCCGCAACAGCCGCCTGACAAACCTCAAAATCGCGGCCAAGGAATTCGTCGACACCATGGTGGCGAACACCACCGACGGTAAGATGTCGATCTCCATCGTTCCCTATGCAACGCAGGTGTCCGCACCTGAAGAGCTGTTGAACCAGTACAATCTCGACAGGCTTCACAGCTATTCCAACTGCGTGAATTTTTCCTCCTCAGACTTCACCTCGGCAGGTTTGTCGACCACCGCATCGCTGGAACAAACCATGCAATTCTCCCCGTGGGACCGCTGGGATGACCGGCCGGACCTGGTCGGATCTCCGATTTGCGAGGAGCACGCGCACCGGGAAATGATGCTGTTCCAAAAAGACGCGACGACACTCAAGAACTTCATTGACGGTCTTGTCGGGCGCGGCAACACCTCCATCGACATTGGCATGAAATGGGGAACCAGCCTGCTTGACCCCTCCTCGCGCCCGGCCGTCAGTGCACTGTCCTCCGGGCCGGACGCCATTATTCCTAACGATTTTTCCGCGCGTCCCTCGGAATATACCGACACCGATACTGTCAAGGTCATCGTGCTGATGACGGATGGCCAGAACACATCGCAGTACTATGTCGAGAGCGACCACCGCGAAGGCGACTCTAACGTCTGGTACCACGCCTCCAGCGGCGTCTATTCGACACTGAACCCGTCCACAGGCAAATTCCGCCGGGACGGCTACTCCTACTGGCACGACACACCCTATGGCGATGACGCGGCTGAGCGGCTGAGCTATGTGGATCTTTTCGCCAAAACACCGCTCAAGTACCTCTACTATAACCTTTATGCCGACTGGATGGGCAGCTCTGCCGCCCGCAGTGAATGGTACTACGGCGTCTACGACTATTTTGGCAACTCGACCAAAAACGCGCGGACCCGCAGCATCTGCCAAGCAGCCAAAGATCAGGGCATCATTGTCTATACCATCGGCTTTGAAGCGCCCAGCGATGGTGTGGCTGTCCTGCAGGATTGCGCCAGCTCTGACTCCCATTACTTCGACGTGGAAGGCCTGGAGATTTCCGACGCCTTTGCCTCGATCGCAACATCCATCCGTCAGCTGAGGCTCACCCAATGATCTGCCGTATCACACACGCACTGCGCCGTTTCAGGCAGCGCGAGGATGGCAACTCCACTGTGGAATTCGCCATCGTCATTCCCGCCTTCCTGATGATCCTGATGTCCACCGTCGAACTGGGCATGATCAACCTCCGCCACTCCCAGTTAGAAAGGGCTTTGGACGAGACGGTCCGGATCATCCGTCTGGGCACCGGCGGCGATATGCAGCACGATCAGCTGCGCGACGAGATCTGCAACCGCTCCGGCTTCATCGATGAGTGCAGCACATCGCTGCGCCTGGAGATGCTGCAGATCGACCCGTACCAATGGACAGCCATTGATCCGACACCGGATTGTGTGAACCGCGTTGAAGACGTCCAGCCGGTCCGGTCATTCGAAAACGGTCAGTCAAATGAGCTGATGTTCATCCGCGCCTGCATGAAGTTCGAGCCGATCTTTCCCACCTGGGGCCTTGGCACGAACCTGACCAAGGATGAGGACGGCCGCGTCAATCTGATTGCGTCTTCCGCCTTCGTCCAGGAACCGAGGTAACGCCATGCTGACACTCTTTTCCCGCCATTTGAGCCGGCACCTGCCGGCACCGGCCCGCCGCTTTCTGGACAGCACCCAGGGCAACGCAGCCATCGAGTTTGCCTTCTACGCGCCGCTTCTTCTGGGATTGTTTGCGTCTATTTACACCTTCTTCGACGCCTTCCGCCAGCAAAGCATCAATCTGAAGGCAGCCTATACCGTCTCGGACCTGATCTCGCGCGAAACCAATTTCGTGAATGACGACTATATCGACAGCATGCACGCGCTAACGTCGGAACTCGTGCGCAACGACACCACGTTGTCGACCCGGATTTCTGTCGTCCGCTGGGACGAAGATGATCAGAACTACTATGTCGACTGGTCCGAGGTCCGCGGTGCTGCATTTCAGCCCTGGGCGGATGGCACCATCAATACCGTCAAGGAAAAGCTGCCGGATATGCCCGATCAGGAGCGTGTGATCCTCGTGGAAACCTGGAACGAGGTGAGCCCAGCCTTCAACGTCGGTATTCCGCTGATGGATGTGAAGAACTTTGTCTTCACCCGGCCCCGCTTTGCTCCGCTGGTCGCCTTTGAAGGCAGCGCCACTGGCTCAGGCAGCCATGACGATGGCGGTGAAGCAACCGACTGACCGTTCAGTGAACGCAGATCTTACTGGCCGCGCTGCACCAGCATCGCGGCCAGTATTTCCGACATCGCCTTGCCCTGCGCCCCAGGCGTCACCCCGCCAATGCCGATCCGGCGCCCCGAGCGCCACCACAGCCCCGGCATCCAAGCCCTGGCGCCCTGGCTTCCGGTGCGGATCAGAAACCCGTTTGACGGTTTGAAGGCAAAGAAGCCGCGGTCGATGGCTTCGATATCCTCGACCCGCGCAATCACCTGCCCGTCCGAACAGCGCAGCTCCTCCGCCGTCAGTTCGATCCGGTGAACGGTTGCCTGCCACATCCGAACAGCCAGCCACAGGGCGCCTGCACCAACTGCGACCAGGAATACCAGCCAGGCCGGCGAGGGCGGCGCAGCAAAGGCGACATAGACCAGCAGGCAGCCGGTCAGCCCCAGCATCACGGTGCCCATCACCCGCCGGCTGGCCGAGGCCTCAATCGTCGCCAGAACTTTGTTATTCATCCGCTGCTCCCCGTTTCTGCTCTGCCGGGCATAAACCGGATCAGCAAAAGAAAACAGCCCCCGCCAAAGCAGGGGCTGAATGCAGCCGTACAGGTTGGGGAAACCTATTCCGCAGCAGCGCGGCGCACGACAACCTCGTAGCCGGGCTCCTCCGGCTCATCGTCCAGCATTTCCGCCGGGAAGCCCGGCGCGGTAATGTCCAGCCCGGTGGCGTCCTCCAAGCGGCGGATGATGTTGGGGGAATATTCCCGCTCGCCGTATTTGGCGATGCCATCATCAAAGATATTGATCATCACCGGGTTCAGCTCCAAAGGCACATTGGCGCGGTCGGCAACTTCCTGGAACAGGCCGATATCCTTCTTGACCAGGTCCATGGTAAAGGAAATGTCGCGCGACCCGTTCAGGATCACCTGGCTTTCGGTTTCATGCACGAACGAATTGCCCGAGGAAATCCGCATCGCCTCAAACGCCACGTTCAGGTCCATGCCGGCCGCCTTGGACACCGTCAGCGCCTCCACGCAAGAGATCAGGTTGGCGGTCGCCAGATAGTTGGTCACCACCTTCAGCACCGATGCCGACCCCAGCCCGCCGGTGTGCAGGATGCGGCGGCCCATGGTAGTGAGCAGCGGCAGAATGGTTTCAAATGTCTCGCGGTCGCAGCCCGCGAAGATCGAGATATTGCCCGTCGCCGCCCGGTGGCAGCCGCCCGAGACCGGGCAGTCCACCGCGCGGCCGCCCTGCTCGATCACCATCGCGCCCAGGCGTTCAACCTCGGCGGTGTCGGTGGTCGACATCTCCATCCAAATCTTGCCTGCGGTTACCTCCGGCAGCATTTCCCGCATCACCGCATCGGACGCGGCAGGCGACGGCAGGCAGGTGATCACCGCATCGCAGTCGCGCATCAGCTGCGCCGGGTCTTCCGCCCGCTTGGCGCCTTTGTCCACAAAGCTTTGCACCAGATCAGCATTCAGGTCATGCACGGTCAGGTCCACGCCATTGCGCAGCAGGCTGCCGGACAGTTTGCCGCCGACATTGCCAAGACCGATGAAGCCGACTTTCAAAGTGGTTCCCATTGCAAATTTCTCCTCCCGGGGTGTCCGTCTGCCCCTATGGCTAGCTTGACCTTTGCTGAAACAAAAACGAATAATAACGCGGCCTGACCCCAAAATTTTTTGCAACACACATGTCCGATCTGCCAAATCTCGTCTGGCTGCGCGCCTTTGAGGCCGCCGCCCGCCTGCAAAGCTTCACCGCCGCCGCCGAGGAATTGGGCCTGACCCAGGCCGCCGTCAGCCATCAGGTGCGCAGCCTGGAGAAAAGCTTTGGCATCACCCTGTTCATCCGCCGTGCCCGCCATCTTGAGCTGACAGAGCTGGGGCACGCCTATTACCCGTCGGTCGCCCAGGCGCTGACCGACATAGCCTATTCCACCCGCGGACTGCTGGGCCATGTGCAGACCCGGACCGTGACGATCCGCGCGCCGGTTTCCACCGCGGTTCTCTGGATCGCCCCCCGGCTCGGCACATTTCATCAGGCCAACCCGCATATCCGCATCCGGCTGATTTCAGCCGTCTGGGCCGACAGCACCCAGGACGAGGACGTGGACATCGACCTGCGGCTTGGCCCCTCCGGCTGGTTCGACCGGCGCGCGCATCTGCTCTCCACCGAAAGCGTGATCCCCGTCGCGCAGCCGCAGCTGGCACGTCGGCTGCAATCGGTGGACCAGCTGTTTGACCAGACGCTGATCCATATCCACGGCTACCAGGATCATTGGCTGCGGCTGTCGGAACAGGAAAACGTGCCGCTCAAGGACCGCGCCGCACCGCTCTATGTGGACACATCATTGGCAGCGATCGAGATGGCCGCCTCAGGCGCAGGCGTGGCGATGCTGATGCGCCGATATGGTGATCTGCCGCTGCTGCAAGGACGGCTGGCGCCGGTGCTGGACGCCGAGATTCCCATGGGCCAGGGCCACTACCTGCTGCCCGCCGCGGGCGACGCCCCGAACAGCGCCGAGGTGGCTATGGTGCGGGACTGGATCGTCTCCTTGTTCTGTTAAATAACCCTGCGCGATCCCTTGCCCGCGCGCGCTTTGCCCGATAGCGTCCGGCCATGCCCTGGCCACAGAACACCCCGCCTCAGCGCGACGGCGATGCAGCCGCAGGGATCGAAGTCACCGATGATTTCGAGCGGTTCTCGCAGCGCAACGACATCTTCACCCGCGCCTTCTGGGATGAACGGGTCAAATCCAAGCACACTGCCAAGTTCTTCTCCTCCTACCGGATGGAGGCCGCCCCGCGCCGCGGCGACGGTTTCTCCCAGCGCGACTTTGCCCTGCGCAATGCCGCCTGGCTGATCTCCGACGTGGTCTCCGGCCGCAGCGCGCATGAGGGCATCCGCGAGGGTTTCCAGGCCGCGATCCGCCCCGACACGCCGGTGGCCAAGGACGCGCTGGAGATCGGCGACCCCGCCAAGATGTCCGCCGAGGTGAAGCGCATTGCAAAATTCTTTGGCGCCAACCTCTGCGGCATCACCGACATGGACGAACGCTGGCTCTACACGTCCCGAGTCGATGCCCGCGACATGTCGGAGGCGCCGCATGATCTGCCGGACGGGCTGAACAGCGTCATCGTGCTGGGCCATGAGATGGACAAGGAACTGGTCGCCACCTACCCCTCTGCCCTGGCCGGTGCCGCGACGGGGCGCGAATACAGCCACGAGGCCTCTATCGTGATGCAGCTGGCCGCCTATATCCGCAACCTCGGCTATGAGGCGGTGCCGTCGATGAACGACACCGGACTGGTGATCCCCTATGCGGTGAAGGCCGGGCTTGGCGAATACGCCCGCAACCAGATGGTGATCACACCGGAATTCGGGCCGCGCCTGCGGTTTTCCAAGATCTTCACCAACCTGCCGCTGGCCCATGATGCGCCGCAGCCACTGGGGGTGAGGGCGTTTTGCGGCATCTGCACCAAATGCGCCGATGCCTGCCCGGTGAAGGCACTGCCTTACGGGCCGCCCTCAACGGACACTGCCAATATCTCGGCCATCAAGGGCGTCAGAAAATGGACCTCGGATGCCGAGAAATGCTTCTCCTTCTGGGCCAAGATGGCCTCTGACTGCGCAATCTGCATGCGGGTCTGCCCGTTCAACCGCGACTATTCCAAGCGGCGCAACCGGCTGTGGCTGAAGCTGGCGCTGAGCCCCTTGCGCAAGCTGGCGCTGCGGCTGGCCGGCAAACATGGGCAGCGCATCAAACCGTCCGAGTGGTGGAACAAGGCCGCCGGTTCCCCGGCAGAGTGAGGGTTACCCAGAACGGGCTCACCGCGCGGGGATCGCAAACACCTCTTCCTGCGTTTGCAGCCCTTTCAGGCTCTGCGCGCCCAGTGAGCGCCCCGCAAGCCCTGCCCGTTTCCTGAACTCCGACGACACCAGCAGCACCTCCTCCTTGGAACCGCAGAGCCCGGCCACACGCGCCGCCAGGTTCACGTCACGTCCGATCACCGTGTAGTCAAGCCGCATACCGGAGCCGACGTTGCCAAAAGCGACCTCGCCGAAATGCAGCGCAATACCAACCTCGAAGCCCGGCGCACCAGTGCAGGCAGCCACCCGCGCCAGCCCCTCGCGCGAGGCCTCCAGCGCCCGGGCGCAGGTCTGCACCCCGTCCCCTTCGGCGCGGAAGATCGCCAGAATACCGTCGCCGATGAATTTCAGCACCTCGCCGCCGGCGTCCTCGACGGGCGGCACGATGCAATCGTAATAGGCATTGAGCAGGCTGGTGGCCTCCTCTGCACTCATGCCTGCGGTCAGTTCGGTAAAGCGGCGCATGTCGGCAAACAGGATGGCAGAGCGGATATGCATCACCTCGCCCCGGTGCACGTCGCCTGAAATGATCCGCCGCTGCGGCTCCTCGCCGACATAGATCCGCAGCACTTCCTGCATGGCGCGGGCGGTGGTGAGGATCTCCTGGCAGGCCGAGAGCGCCGGGAAGACGGCCCGCAGGAAGGTGATGTCTTCGTCCGAGAACCCCTCGGGTGCCTGGGTTGCAAAGCTGAAAGTACTGGCCATGCCGCTGCGCATGAAGACCGGCGCCATGATGTAATGGGTGTAGCCCTCTGTTTTCAGCTCCGGCACGATGCCGTAACGCTCGTCCGGCGTGTCCGGCAGCCACAGGACCACCCTCTCGCCGGTCCGGTGCACATCGGCGGCGGGTGAATGGGCATAGCCCTGGCCGCTTGCCTCGTTGAAGGGAAACAGGTAGCTGCGCGCGCCCTTGCCGCGCTCCCAGAAACGCGCGCTGGCCACCGCCTCGGCATGCAGCAGCGGCACGATGGAGGTGGCCCGGTCCAGCGGCACGCCGCCTGCGCGGATCAGCTCTGACATCCGGGTGAGCACATCGTCGGCATCAGTGGCGGCACGGGCCTCACCCAGCATGTAGGTGATCACACGCAGGGCGCCTTGCAGGCGCTCCGGCGGCAAGAGCGGCAGCAGATCAGGTGCTTGTGTCATGCCCTTACGCTACCCCGCCTGCGCTGCGCCCGGCAACGGGGGAACTCCCGCCCGTCCTTGGCGCCTGCAGCACCGCGCCCCGTTGGGCCGCGCAGCCCCGCGGGCTGCGGGGCGCTCTGTTCATCAGCGCACAGCACACGTGGCCCACAGCCGGTTTTCCGGCGCCGCCGCACATCCTATTTTACCCGCAAGCAACGGAAACCAGGAGACAGGCCCATGTCCCTCAGACCTATCATCGAAACCCGCCGCGCCCAGCCCCACACGGAGGGCGCCGGGGTCAAGCTGCACCGCGCCTTCGGCTTTCAGGATCCCTCGGAGCTGGACCCGTTCCTGCTGTTCGACGACTTCCGCAACGACAATCCCGAGGACTACCTGCGCGGTTTCCCCTGGCACCCGCACCGCGGCATCGAAACCATCACCTATGTGCTGGCAGGCTCGGTCGAGCACAGCGACTCACTGGGCAATGCGGGCACCCTGGGCGCGGGCGACGTGCAGTGGATGACCGCCGGATCGGGCATCCTGCATCAGGAGATGCCCGCGGGCAACGCCAAGGGCCAGATGCACGGCTTCCAGCTCTGGGGCAACCTGCCCGCCAGCCAGAAAATGACCGCGCCGCGCTATCAGGACATGCGCGGCACCGACATCCCCGAGGTCATCGACGATGACGGCACACGGGTGAAGGTGATCACCGGCGAATTCTGGGGCAAGCGCGGCCCGGTGGACGGCATCGCCGCCGATCCGCAGTATCTGGATGTCTTTGTGCCTGCTGGCGTGAAGAAGACCCTGCCCATCGACACCTATCGCCGTGCTTTTGCCTATGTGTTTGAAGGCCAGGCAGCCTTTGCCGACGCCTCCGCGCCCCAGGGCGTGCTGCTGGAAAAGGAAGTCGCGGGCCAAGAGGTCAATATCCGCGATCTGTCGGGCGACCGCACCCTGATCCGCTTTGGCACCGGTGACGAAATCACCGTGCAGGCGGGCCCCGAAGGCGTGCGCTTCCTGCTGATCTCCGGCGCCCCGATCAATGAGCCGGTGGCCTGGCACGGGCCGATCGTGATGAACACCCAGGCTGAGCTGCACCAGGCCTTCCGCGACCTGCGCAACGGAACGTTTATCAAGCCCGCGCACTGACTGGATTGGCCCGCCCAAACGGGCCATTGATATGCTATACTCCCCCTGTCCAAAGACCGATGGGGGGAGTGATGATTATCCGGGTGTTCCGTGCCACCGTCCGCGACGACAAGATCCAGGACTTCAAGACTTTTCTGACCGATACCGCGGTGCCGCATGTACGCCGCCAGCCGGGTCTGGTCTCGGTCACTGCCGGCCTGCCGCGGCCGGAATCGCCTGCAACCTTCTGCGTGGTCATGGTTTGGGAAAGCGTCGAGGCGCTGCAGGCCTTTGCCGGCGAAGACTGGGAGCAGCCGCATGTGCTGCCCGAGGAGGACCCGATGGTGCTGAGCCGCCAGATCGACCATTACGACATGATCGGACTGCTCAGCTGACCCGGTGTCAGCCGTCCGCGCGCCAGCTGTAGACAGTCTCGGCGCCTGCTGCCTTGGGCGCAAACCCGGCTTTCTCCAGCACCCGGGCAGAGGCCGCGTTCTCCTGCATCACACCGCCGCTGAGGATCACGCCGCTGCCGCGGAACTGGACCTGCAGCCCGGTAATCAGCTCGCTGGCCAGCCCCTGCCCCCAGGCAGCTTCGGCAAACAGATAACCCAGGTTCCGGGCGGCCCCACCCTCTTCGGCAAACGACAGGATCACAAGCCCGATCCCCTGCCCCGCCGCGTTGCGCAGGGCAATTACCTCGGCCTGCTGCGACACCGCTTCCAGAAACGCCCGGCGCGCCCGGCCGTCTGCCGGCGACTGGAACCCGGCGGGCAGCCATTGCACCACCTTTGGCGCAAACAGATCCGCCAGCTCCGTGTCCGTCAGGTCCTGCCAGGGGGCCGCCCGCAACCGGCTGGTTTGCAGGTCCAGCAGCCTCATGCGCTGACCGCTTTCTGCACCATGCCCCAGTAAACGGACTCCACCTCGTCCAGCGACAGCCGCCCTTCGGAGCGGTACCAGGTGTTGACACCGTTCAGCATCGCAATCACCGCCAGGGTGGCGATCTTGGTGTCCGGGATAGCAAACACCCCCTGCTCCACACCTTCCTTCAGAATTCCTTCCACCCCGTTCTCATAATCGCGGCGCAGGGATTCGATGACGGTGAAATTCTCCTCCGTCAGGTTGCGCAGCTCCATGTAGGCAATGAAGACCGCATCCGGGCGCTCCAGGTGAAACCGGATGTGGAAACCGGTGAAGGCGCGCAGCCGCTCCAGCGCGCTGCCGGCCCGCGGCACCGCGTCCCAGGCCGCCTGCAGCTCCACCATGTGGGTTTCCATCAGGTTGAACAGCAGGCTCTGCTTGTCCGGCGTGTAGTTATACAGCGCCCCGGCCTGCACCCCCACCTCCTTGGCAATCTGGCGCATCGAGACCGCGGCATAGCCCTGCTGCGCAAACAGCCGCAAAGCGGCTTCGCGGATCTTGGGGCCGGTGATACCGGAATGGGAACCTTGGGTACGTGCCATGAGGTGACCGTAACTGAACATATGTTCAGAAAAAAGGGTGAGAATGCCCGAAAGCCAGCCCGCCCTTTACCTGCGTGGCCGGGCCAAGCCAATCCCCTGCGTCCCGGCGGGAATTCAATTGTGCCGCGGCGCCGGACGCCTTAGAACCGGCACCATAGGGGACAAGGGCTATTTCAATGCAGGTTTGGACACGGATCGCTTTTCTTCTGGCCATGACGGCTGCCGCCGCCTGCACCCGCGTGCCTGAGCTGGAAGACCGGCTGACCCCGGACCTTCGCGGCGCGGGATACCCCGAACTGCTGCCTCTGGACAGCGCGCTGGAACCGCTTGACCCGCCGCAACAGGCCAGCACGGAACTGCAGGAAGAGCTCGACGCCCGCAGTGCCAGGCTGAAACGCCGCGCCGAGGCGGTGAAAAACGCCGAATTCTGACCCGTTCCCGGCTTTACCGCCTGCATCACCATTCCTTGCCCCGCAGCAGCGTTGCACGCCCGCGCTGAACCGGCTAAGGCGGGGCTGAGAATTTTGGAACAAAGGACCTCCAGCTATGACAGAACCGCTTCGTCTTGGGATTGCAGGTTTGGGCACGGTTGGCATCGGTGTGGTGAAGATCATCCGCCGCCATGCTGCGCTGCTGGAGGCACGGACCGGACGCCCCGTGGTAATCTCGGCGGTCTCCGCCCGCGACGCAAGCAAGGACCGTGGCGTCTCGCTCAAGGACTACGCCTGGGAGACCGATCCGGTGGCGCTGGCGGTGCGCGATGACGTGGATGTGTTTGTCGAGCTGATGGGCGGCCATGAAGGCGCCGCCAAGGCCGCAACCGAGGCCGCACTGGCCGCGGGCAAGGACGTTGTCACTGCCAACAAGGCACTGCTGGCCATCCACGGCCAGGCGCTGGCCGAACAGGCCGAAGCCGCAGGCCGGGTGATCCGGTTTGAGGCGGCCGTTGCCGGCGGCATCCCGGTGATCAAATCGCTGACCGAGGGCCTGGCCGGCAATGAAATCACCCGCGTCATGGGGGTGATGAACGGCACCTGTAACTACATCCTGACCCAGATGCAGGCCACCGAGCAGGGCTATAACGCGCTGTTCGAGGAATGCGGCCGCCTGGGCTATCTGGAGGCCGACCCGAACCTGGACGTGGGCGGCATCGACGCAGGCCACAAGCTGGCGCTGCTGGCCTCCATCGCATTCGGCACCAAACCGGCCTTTGACAACGTGGAGCTGGAAGGCATCCAGCGCATCCAGCTCGAGGACATCCACGCCGCCGCCGACATGGGCTACCGCATCAAGCTGCTGGGCGTGGCGCAGCGTACCGCCCGCGGGCTGGAACAGCGCATGTCGCCCTGCCTGGTGCCTGCGAACTCGCCGCTGGGCCAGCTGGAAGGCGGCACCAACATGGTGGTGATCGAAGGCGACTCGATTGAACAAGTGGTGCTGCGCGGCCCCGGCGCGGGCGAAGGCCCCACCGCCAGCGCGGTGATGGGCGACGTCCTGGACCTCGCGCGCGGCCTGCGCATCGCAACCTTCGGCCAGCCTGCCGAAACCCTGCGGGAGGTTCCGGCCGCCCAGACCGGCCTGCCCGCCCCCTTCTACCTGCGCATGGGGCTGCTGGATAAACCCGGTGCGCTGGCCAAGGTGGCCGCGGTTCTGGGCGAAGCCGGCGTCTCCATCGACCGGATGCGCCAGTACGGCCATTCCGCCCCGGTCGCGCCGGTGCTGATCGTCACCCACAAATGCACCCGCGCCACGCTGGACGCCGCGCTCGAAGGCCTGGCTGCCACCGATGTGGTCGACGGCGATCCGGTCGCGCTCCGCATCGAAGAGCTCTGAGCCGCGCCAACCGGCGGAAATGCGCAACATACTGCGCTGCGGCGGGGCTTTCCTGCCGCGGCGAGCGCTATCGGCCCTTGCGAGCAAGCCCCGCCCCGCGCTATTCGGCGTGAAACGCCCATTCACATCTTTCCCGTTGAGACAGGATTTCCGGTATGACTTCGAACACCTCTGACGCGCCCTTTCATGACCGCATGCTGTCGCTGGGCCTGGCCCGCGTTGCTGAACAGGCCGCGCTGGCTTCCGCTTCGCTGATCGGCCGCGGCGACGAAAAGGCTGCCGACCAGGCCGCCGTGAACGCCATGCGCGAGCAGCTGAACCTGCTGGACATCAACGGTGTGGTGGTGATTGGCGAAGGCGAGCGCGACGAGGCGCCGATGCTGTACATCGGCGAAGAAGTCGGCACCGGCAACGGCCCCGGCGTCGACATCGCGCTGGACCCGCTGGAAGGCACCACCCTCACCGCCAAAGACATGCCCAACGCGCTGACCGTAATCGCCATGGGCCCGCGCGGCTCCATGCTGCACGCACCGGACACCTACATGGACAAGCTGGCGATCGGCCCGGGCTATGAAGACGGCGTTGTGTCGCTGGACATGTCCCCCCGCGAACGCGTCGAGGCGCTGGCCGCCGCCAAAGGCTGCGCGCCCTCGGACATCACCGTTTGCATCCTGGAGCGCCCGCGCCATGAGGCGATGATTGCCGAAGTGCGCGAAACCGGCGCCTCGATCCGCCTGATCACCGACGGCGATGTGGCCGGCGTCATGCACTGCGCCGAATCCGAGACCACCGGCATCGACATGTACATGGGCCAGGGCGGCGCACCCGAAGGCGTGCTGGCAGCGGCAGCCCTGAAATGCATGGGCGGCCAGATCTTCTGCCGCCTGGTGTTCCGCAACGACGACGAAAAAGCCCGCGCCGCCAAGGCAGGCATCACCGACCTGGACCGCATCTACACCCGCGACGAGATGGTCACCCAGGACGTGATCTTTGCTGCCACCGGCGTGACCGGCGGCTCGCTCTTGCCGCGTATCAAGCGCGAGCCGGGCTGGGTGGAGACCACCACCCTGCTGATGCGCTCAAAAACCGGCTCCGTGCGCCGCATGACCTACCGCACGCCGCTGGCGCCGCATCAGGACTAAGCGTTGCGCCAAGCTGCGGCTTGCGCCGCTGCCTCCGGCGGGGATATTTAGAGCCAGAAGAAGGGCCGGGTCCGTATTGGGTCCGGCCTTTGCATATGAGGGCAGAAGATGAGCTTTTTGGGTGTTGAACAGTCCTTGACCGGGCGCCGCTGGGTGGGTCCCGGGGTTGAGGTGGACCGGGCGTCAGAGATGATGGCGCAGCAGACCGGCCTGCCCCGCTCGGTCTGCCAGGTGCTGGCCCGCCGCGGGGTGCCCGCGATGGAGGCCACAGGGTTTCTGGAGCCCAAGCTGAAAGAGCTGCTGCCCGACCCGCGCGAGATGAAGGACATGGAAGCCGCCGCCGCACGGTTCCTGCAGGCGGTGCAGTGCAAGCAGCGGATCGCGGTCTTTGCCGACTACGATGTGGACGGCGGCAGCTCTGCCGCGCTGCTCTTGGTCTGGCTGCGGCAGATGGGGCTGGAGGCCACGCTCTATATTCCCGACCGCATCGACGAGGGTTACGGCCCCAATGTGCCCGCCATGCAGGAGCTGGCCGCCGCCCACGACCTGATCATCTGCGTTGACTGCGGCACCCTCAGCCACGAACCCATCGCAGCGGCCAAAGGCGCCGACGTCATTGTGCTGGATCACCACCTGGGCGGCGAAACCCTTCCCGATTGCGTCGCGGTGGTGAACCCGAACCGGCAGGATGAGAGCGGCGACCTGGGTTATTTCTGTGCTGCCGGCGTGGTGTTCCTGATGCTGGTGGAGGCAGGCCGCCAGATGCGCGCAGCCGGCGCGAAGGGGCCGGATCTGATGGCGCTGCTGGATCTGGTCGCACTTGCCACCGTGGCGGATGTGGCGCCGCTGATCGGGGCCAACCGCGCCTTGGTGCGCCAGGGGCTGAAAGTCATGGGCGCACGCAAGCGTCCCGGTCTCGTGGCGCTCTCGGATGTTTCCCGCATGGATTCAGCTCCCTCCGCCTATCACCTCGGATTTCTTCTGGGGCCGCGTGTCAATGCCGGCGGGCGCATCGGCAAAGCCGACCTCGGCGCACGGCTGCTGTCGACGGACAACCCGCACGAGGCCGCCGCCCTGGCCGAGCGGCTGGACGAGCTGAACACCGAACGCCGCGACATCGAAAACGCGGTGCGCGCGGCAGCCCTGGACCAGGCCGAAGAGCGCGGCCTGGAGGCGCCGCTGGTCTGGGCGGCAGGCGAAGGCTGGCACCCGGGCGTGGTCGGCATCGTTGCCTCCCGCCTCAAGGAAGCCGCCAACCTCCCTGCCATCGTAATCGGCTTTGACGGCGAAGAGGGCAAGGGCTCCGGCCGGTCCGTCTCCGGCGTCGACCTTGGCGCCTCGATCCAGCGGCTGGCGGCCGAGGGCCTGCTGGTCAAGGGCGGCGGCCACAAGATGGCGGCTGGCCTCACAGTGATGCGGGACAAGCTGGAACCGGCCATGGAACGCCTCACGGAGCTGCTCGCCAAACAAGGCGCCGGCCAGGGCGGCCCCGCCGATCTGAAACTGGACGGCGCGCTGATGCCCTGCGCGGCCTCGGTGGATCTGATTGAACAGATCGAACAGGCAGGCCCCTTTGGCGCCGGCGCCCCTGCCCCGCGCTATGCGCTGCCGGACCTGCAGGTGCGCTTTGCCAAGAAGGTCGGCGAAAGCCACCTGAAGCTCTCGCTCAGCGACGGCATGGGCGGCGGTGTGGATGCGATCTGCTTTGGCGCTTTCGACACCGCGCTGGGGCCGAAGCTGCTGGAGCACGGCGGCTCCCGCTTCCACTTTGCCGGACGGCTGGAAGTGAACACCTGGGGCGGCCGCCAAAGCCCCCAGCTGCGCCTGGAAGACGCCGCCGAAGCCTGAGATTTCAATCACTTGCGCCCTGCGGATAAGAAATTTCACAAAACCGTACTTTTTCTCTTGCGGGTTCCGGCGCTTACAACTAAATACCCGCTCACGCACTGAGTGGCCCGTTCGTCTATCGGTTAGGACGCCAGGTTTTCAACCTGGAAAGAGGGGTTCGATTCCCCTACGGGCTGCCACTTTTCCCCGACAGAACCGCAGTTTCCATTCAGGCCTTGCAGGCTGCTGTGCCGCTGCGGTGAAGGGCGGGTTTCCGGCGCACAAATTAAAAGGGCGGCAGTCTTGACCGCACGCCCGTATTGACTTGACTAATACACTCTCTCTTCAGACCGCCGGGCCGCGGGCCGCAGCCTGGGCCGGAGCTGCTGCTGCGGCACCGCCTGCATCTTCTTTCTCCATACCCTCGCGGTAGAAGAAATGCTGCGCCCTGCCCGCACGCTTGGCTGCATAAAGCGCCAGATCCGCCTGGTTCAGCAGCTGCTGTGCGTCCGGTGTCTTTTGCCAGGTGGACAGAGTCGTGCCCGCGCTGGCCGAAATCCGGCAGGTCTGGCCGCCAAAGGGAATCGGCTCCTCCAGCCGCTGGATCAGCCGTTTTGCTATGGCCGCCAGCCGGGCGGTATCCAGCACCCCCTCCAGGATCATCACAAATTCATCACCGCCGACCCGCGCCACGGTGTCGGACTGGCGGGTGCATTCCACCATGATCCGCGCCGCCTGCTGCAGCACCGCATCCCCCGCCGCATGGCCCAGGGTATCATTGACCTGCTTGAAGAAATCCAGATCCAGATGCATCAGGGCAAATTCCCGGCCGCTGCTGATCAGCCGCCCCAGCACGTGATCCATTGCACGGCGGTTCTTGAGACCGGTCAGCGTATCAGTGAACGCCTGCTCCTCCGCTGCAATCTTGGCCCCCTGCAAGCGGGTGTTGAGCTGCCGCGATGCCTCCATCGCGGCGGATTTCGCCTCCACCAGGTAGAGCATCTCGATGGTCAGGTCAGTGGGGGAAAAATCAGCGCTGGTCAGATCGTAGTCACGCACGGCTTCCAGCACGGAAATTCCGAACGAAAGATTGATAAACGCCCCCTGCCCGTCGGGCATCGGGGTGCAGACGCCCTTCAACCCGGTTTGCGGGCTGTCGCGGAATTGCAGATGCAGCTTGCTGCCGGATGTGCGCAGCAGATCCTCCACCGAACGCACGGAACGCGGGCGCGACAGATCAAACACCCGGAAGAACCGGCGCCCTTGCCAGGCAAGGTCAGGGCGCAGTTTTTTCAGCGTCGGACCAACAGAGGTAATCCGCCCCTTGGCATCAACAATGGCATACATCGGGCAGATCACGCCCGCCATCCGCGTCAGGTGATCAATCATCATAGGGAATGCGCCCCCAAATCGAATTCGCGCCCGGCCGCGAATTTGGTCTCAACCAGCGTGACCGAAATCACCTCCGCCTCGGCCTGCGTGCCGCTGTGATCCAGGAACACAAGATCCCCGTAATCATCCGCCATGGCACGCAAAACCCCCATCATGACATGCGCATAGCCCGGCAATCCGGGCTGGCAGATCAGCTGAAACTGGTCCGGTGCCTGCTCCACCAGCTCAAGCCCGGGCAGCTGCAGGTCAGAGACCGCCAGCCGCGCCCGGTCGGGCAAATCATCCAGGGAATGAAGGAACTCAACGTAGTTGACCCCGCCAAACCGCAACAGGCGGCGCAGCGCCTCCACCTGCGGGTTGGAGACCAGGAACGTGCCCATATCCTCCAGCATCTCCGCCAGGGGGCGTGCCAGAACTTTCTCCATCGAGGCAAGCATCTGGCCGGATTGCTCGTCGGTATAGTAGAGCATCGCTTCGAACTCGGTAAAACCGAGCCCTGCGTCTTCCATAACCTCTTCCCAGCGGTCCGCCCCGTAGGTACTGGTCACAAAAGCCTGAATCGCCCTGTTGATCAGACCGTGCATACAATGGCCCCTCTTTGCCTTTGAGCCAGTCTTGAAGCATTCAGGTTAAAAAACACCCAACAAAACAAATCTGCACGGTGAAACGCAGCAATTTCCCTTGTCAGCCTAAACGCTTGCACTACGCCTGAACCCTCAGCAGCGAAACCCAGCCTCCAGGGTGGCCGCAGCCGGCTGCCAGGCCCTTTGCACCTGCCCCTTCGACCATTTGCACCCAGGCACCCCGGCTTTGGAACACCCAGTTTCCTCACTAGTGGACCGCCAGGCGCCCGGAGGCAAGCCCGCGGGCAAGCCGGAGCCGAAACCGGCAGTTTCCGACCCGCAGGCCGCGGCACAAAACAGGCTGCCGCACAAAAAAAGCGGAGGCTTCCCTCCGCTGTTTCTGCTGGACGACGGTTGACGCCTCAGGGTCAGAAGTCGGTTGGCGCCCCGCCCTCGGCTTTGCGCCTGGCGACAAAATCCGCCAGCTCATCACGGATCGCGGCATCCATTGGCGGCTCCTCAAAGCTGCCGGTAATCTCCTTGAACATCTTGTGCGCGCGTTCGGCAGTCCAGGTGGCACCGGCTGCCTCCCAGGCTTCATAGTTGCGCCAATCGCTCAGGAACGGCTGGTAAAAGGCCGTGGCATAGCGGTCCTGGGTGTGCTGAATGCCAAAGAAATGGCCATCATTGCCCACCTCCCGGATCGCATCGAGCGCAATCTCCTCAGGCCCGGTGGCGGCGATCTGCGGCTCCATATAGCGTTGGATCTGCTGCAGGATCTCACAGTCCATGATGAACTTCTCGGGGCTGGCGATCAGCCCGCCCTCCAGCCAGCCCGCCGCATGGTAAACCATGTTGGTGCCCGACTGCACCGCGGCCCACAGCGAGTTCGAGGTTTCCCAGACCGCCTGCCCGTCCGGCACGTTCGCCGCGCAGACGCCCGAGGACCGCATCGGCAGCCCGTAGAACCGTGCCATCTGCCCGGTCATCTGGGTCGAGCGCATGTACTCTGGCGTGCCGAACGCAGGCGCACCCGATTTCATGTCCACATTCGACGTAAACGTGCCAATGACGCAGGGCGTGCCGGGGCGCACATACTGGAACAGCGCAATCGCGCAAAGGCTCTCGGCAATCGACTGCGCCACGGCGCCCGCCATGGTCACCGGCGCCATCGCGCCCGCCAGCGTGAAAGGCGACACCACAATCGCCTGGCCGCGCCGCGCCAGCCGCAGGCAGCCGTCGATCATCGGAAAGTCATGCTTCAGCGGCGAGGTGGAGTTGATGTTGGTGTACATATGCGGCTGGGCTTCGAACTCCTCATGGCTGAGCCCGCCCGCAATCCGCACCATCTCCATCACATCCTCGACCCGTTCCTTGCCAAGCGAATAGGCGTGCATCGCCTTGTCGGTGAGTGTCAGCTTGTCATAAAGCACATCCAGGTGGCGGACCGAGGCATGGATGTCCACCGGCTCCACCGGGTAGCCGCCGGCAAAGTGGATGCAGTTGAAATACTGGGTCAGCTTCAGCAGGTCGCGGCACTGCTCGCGGTTGCCGGCCACCTTCTTGTTCAGCTCCATATCCCAGTAATTCGGCGGCGAGGACACATTGCCGAACAGGATATGATTGCCGCCCAAGGGGATCGCCCGGTCCTTGTTGCGCGGGGTGATCGAGAACTCGCGGGGCGCCTTGCCCACCATCTCCATCACGAAGTCCCGGTCCATCCTGACCAGCTCGCCCTCGACCTTGACGCCGGCCTGCTTAAAGATCTCCAGCGCCTCGGGGTTCAGGAACACCACGCCGATCTCTTCCAGGATGCGCATCGCGCCCTCGTGGATCGCCTGAACGCCCTCCTCGCTCAGGGGTTCTGTCGGGCGGTCGATGTTGACCGGGATCTGCCAGGGCATCTGCTCCAGCACGGCACTGCCGCGCCGGGCCGCTGCGCCTGCCCTGCCCCCGCCCCGCCGCTTGCGTGCGCCTGTCTCTGCCATGCCGGTCTCCCCTACGTCTGCATTTCGCCTGAGCTGATAGCCATTCACTGTGCCAATCCGGTCAGCCCGAACCTGTCCGTTCCCGACCATAGCTGTCGCTTTTGCCATGGATTGCGCCGGTCCGGCCGATTTCTGTACACTTGTGCCCAGTATGTCGCAGCAAAAACCGGCGCACAAGGGTGTGCGCCGGCGAAACAGCCGCAGCCAGACAGGCCAGGCAGAGAATCAGCGTGTTGTCAGCGGTCCAGCCAGCCGGGAATATGGCCGATGTCCGGCAGCACGGCATCCGCATGCGGCAGCAGCTCTTCGCGCAGGGCCATGCCGGTCAGCACGCCGATCCGGTGCATGCCAGCGGCAGCGCCTGCCTCCAGGTCGTGGCGGCTGTCGCCCACCATGGCCGTGCGCCCGGGCTCGACACCTGCCGCCTTGCAAAAGGCCAGCAGCGGGTCCGGGTCCGGCTTGGCGCCATGGCCGCTGTCGCAGCCTGCCACAAAGGCAAAACGGTCCAGCACCCCTGCCCTGCGCAGCTGGCTCTTGGCAGAAATCTCGGCGTCGTTGGTCATCACCCCCAAGACTTTGCCGCGCGCCAGCAGACTGTCCAGAAACTCCGCCAGCGGCACCGCCGGGGCCAGCTCCGCATCCGACGCGCTCTGCGCCAGGTAATCCGTCAGTTCAGCCAGGCTCATATGCGCCACATAGGGCATCAGCGCCTCTGCCACCTCATCGTTCGAACTGGCAATCACCAGGCTGTCGGGATTGAAGGCAGCACGCTCCAGATCATAGCTGATCGCCTTGGCCATCGCCTCTTTGGCAGTCTTATCCCCGCGGGACAGTGTTTCCAGAAGCTCTGCGGCCCAGCCGTTCCAGGTGGCGGCAAAGTCGAACAGGGTTCCGTCCTTGTCGAACAGGAAAGCATCAACTGGCATGGCGGGTCCTTTTTCCGCGGGATTCGGGCGGGACCCTAGGCACAGGACGGGCCGATCTCAAGTCCAGTTCACCTGCGAACCGCCCGGAAGCGACATCCGCGCATACATTGGCATCTCATAGGCCAGCCCCGCGCTGTCGCAGAACTGGATCACCCAGGCATCATCCATCGTTAAGAAATCGAGCACCGAACCCAGGAACTCCGGCTCCGCGGCCCGCGCCCGCAAATCCGCCTCGCAGGCCCCGGTGGCCCCCAGAAACACCGGCAAAAGCTCATCATTTCCGGCCAGCCAGGCCAGCGCTTTCAGCGCCAGGGTCTCTGCCGCATCGGCGGAAATCTGCATGTTCCCCACTTTCCTGCCGCATTGCGGCCAATTTAGTAAAAATCCGAAAGGGTTTCTTAACCAGTCTCAGCAAAATTGGAAGGCATAGGATTTGCAAGGGGCGAAAGGATACCGCGTGCAAGGCACTATCCTGGTCATCGACGGCGTCTCCACCAACCGCATCATGCTGAAGGTGCAGCTGGCGGCTGCCTATTACGATGTGGTCCAGGCCGGCAGCGTGGCTGAGGTGCTGCAGGCCGCGCGCCGCCACCGCCCCGATCTGGTGCTCACCGCAATGTCCCTGCCCGATGGCACCGCCGCCGATGTTAAACGCGAACTGGCGGCGGATGAAACCCTGGCCGACCTGCCGGTGATCGCAGTCTCCGACTGGGAGGGATCCAAGGCCCGGCTGGCGGCACTGGCCGCTGGCATCGACGATGTGCTGCAGCAGCCGGTCGACGACGTGATCCTGCAGGCCCGCATCCGCAGCCTGCTGCGCGCCCGCAGCGCCAACGAGGAGCTGAACCTGCAGCGCGACGCCTCGCACGGCTTCATCCTGCCGCTCAGCGACCGCGCCTGCGCAGAGGATCTGCGCAAGGCCACCGTTGCTCTGGTCGCCCAGGATCCGCGCACTGCCATGGCCTGGCGCGACCGGCTGGCGCCGCGGCTGCCTTATGCGCTGCGCACCCATCCGATCAGCGACATCCAAGGGCTGATGCAGGCCCCGGTGGCCGACGCCATCATCATTGAGCTGAACGAGGCTTCGGCCGGCCCCGGCCTGCGCCTGCTGGCCGATCTGCGCGCCCGCGCCGCCACCCGCCAGTCGGTGGTGATTGCGGTGCCCAATCCCGCCGACCCCAATATCGCTGCCGAGGCGCTCGACCGCGGCGCCCATGACGTGCTGCAGACCGGTTTCGATGTCGAGGAGCTGGAACTGCGCCTCACCGCCCAGCTGCAGCACAAGATCCGCAAGGACCGGCTGCGCGACAGCGTCCGCAACGGCTTGCGCGCGGCCGTCCTGGACCCGATGACCGGCCTCTATAACCGCCGCTACGCCAGGCCTTTCCTGGACCGCGTGGCCCACTCCGCCGCGGAAACCGGCGAGAAATTCGCGGTCATGCTGGCCGACCTCGACCACTTCAAGCGGATCAATGACCTCTATGGCCATCCCGCAGGCGACGCCGTTCTGATTGAGGCCGCCCGCCGCATGCAGGCGGTGCTGGGCCCCGCGGATCTGCTCGCCCGCGTCGGCGGCGAGGAATTCATGGCCGTGCTGCCCGGCGCAACCGAGGCGCAGGCCGCCCTGGCCGCCAGCGCCCTCTGCGACGCCATCAACAGCACCCCCTTCCAGGTGCCCGGCGCCGCTGAGCCGGTCCAGGTCACTATCAGCATCGGCGCGGTCATGGGCGGCGGCGGTCAGGAGACCAGCACCGCGGCGCTGGTCGAAAAAGCCGATCAGGCGCTCTACAACGCCAAGGATGCAGGCCGCAATCAGGTCACCCTCTCGCCGGACTGCATCCAAGCAGCCTGAGCCCCGCATCCCCCGCCGCTCTCTCGCAAAAAAAGAGGCAGCCGAACCGGCTGCCTGCAGGTGAATGGAGGTCTGAAAACCGATGCCGCGGCGGCCTAGCTGCGCCCGTCCCGGCGCTGATGCCAGCGCTCGCGGCGCCGCTCCATGCGCTCTTCCAGGCGGTCGGCAAACTCCGCACGCTCTTGCGCCGTCATCCCGGCCACCTTGTTCACCCAGGCCTCCTGCACCTTGCTGTGAAACGCATGGCGCGCCTCAGCCTGCCCCTGCAGCACAGCCAGCAGGGCGGCTGCATCAAACGCTTCGCTGCGCAGCGCCTCGATCACCGCCTTGCCCTCTGCGTGGCGGCGCTTGACATAGCTGCCGTGGCCGCCGCCCGCCTCCCGCCGCAGCGCCTTGCGCGTGTCCCGGTCCAATTCACGGAAGATCACCGCACCGATCTCCGGCGGCCTCTGCCAGTGTTTCTCCTTGCCGGAGAACCGCCAGGCCGCCCCGGCTGCGATGCCAATAACAGCCAGGTTCAGCGCCAGCGACCCCGCCAGCAGCAGTTTCAGCCACAGCTTCATTGCAGGCTTGCCTTCCGCACTCATTGCAGGTCCTCGCTCAGCACCACGGCCATGTCGTAACTGTCATAAGGGACCGCGGAACTGCCGTCCTCATACCCCGCCAGCGCCACCGGGTCCGGCACAAAGGAGGGCGGCGCAACCCCGATCCACAGGCCCGCCGCGCTGGCCGCCGCCAGCCCGCCCATGGCCGGCCAGCCGCCCACCGCCTCGATCAGCTGCCGCCACAGCGGCTGCCGCGCGGCCCGGGCCGGTGCTGCGTGAACCAAGCCCGCTTGCTCCCGCGCCGCGTCCGCCAGGATGGCAGCCCTCAACGGCTCCGGCACCGCAGGGCGCGCGCTGCGCGCCGCGGCAAACAGATCGTCCAGCTCCTGCAGTGTTTTGTCCGTGTCAGCCATCGTTATACCCCAACTCTTCGCGCCGCCCGGCCAAAGCCGCGGCCAGCGCCCGTTTGCCCCGGGCGGTCAGACTTTCCACCGCCTCGACGCTGATGTCCATGATCCCGGCAATCTCCGGGTTGGACAGTTCCTCCAAATGCCGCAGCACCACCGCCTGCCGCTGCCGCTCCGGCAATTGCATCAGCGCCGCCTGCAGCGCATCGTGGCGCGCGCCCTCCTGCATCTCCTCAGCAGCCGAGCGGCCCGGATCCGGCGGCTCCGGCACCGCGTCCAGATCCACATACCCGCCGCGGGCGCGCCGCTTGCGGTCGATGCACAGGTTCATCGCCACCCGGTAGAGCCAGGTCGAAACCTGCGCCTCGCCGGGACGCCACTGCGGCGCCATCTTCCACAGGCGCAGCATCGCCTCCTGGGTCACGTCCTCGGCCTCGGCGCGGATCCCCATCACCCGCATCGCCACACCAAAGACCCGCGGCCCCAGCCGCGCCGTCAGCTCCGCCGCGGCCCGGCTGTCGCCATTGGCATAAAGCACCAGAAGCGCATCGTCAGAGACTTCCTCTGCCGCTGCCTTCATGGCTGCCGGACCCGCAGCAGGGGTCCGGCGCCGCGATATTTCCGCGTTATGCAGCACGCTTCAGCGATCAGTTCTGCTCCGTTTCATCCCCATGCCTGTGGCGGTGCTTGCCGCCATGATGCATCCGGGCCTCTTCGAATTCCTGTTTCGAAATCCCGCCGCTGCCGTCTGCATCCATCCGGTCAAACATCTTGCCCGCCCGGCGCGGCTGCGGCAGCTCATCCTTACTCAACGCGCCATCGCCGTCCTTGTCAAAGCGTTCCAGCATCCGCGCCGCCCGCTCACCTGCATGCTGCTGCGCCCGTGCCTGCATCTCCTCCAGCGTCAGCTTGCCGTCGCCATTTGCATCCGCCTTGGCAAAACGCGCGTCCTTCATCGCCTGGATCTCGGCCTTTGTCACCTCGCCATTGCCATCTGTGTCAATTTCCTCAAAGGACATCTTCGGCCCGTGATGGCCAAAGCCCTTGGCCAGCGCCGCGCCACCCGCGGTTACAGCAGCGGCAGCAACAACTGCGGCGATGAACTTGACGTGTTTCATATCGGCTTTCCTTTTCCTGCGGCAGCCCCTTGCTGCCCGATGCACAGGAAAAACGCTCCAGCCCCGCAGATCCGTCGCAGAAATCCGAAAAAAATTCACCCCCCGTCCCGTTGCGGCAAACCGGCGCAGAAATTGGCCTTTCCCCTTTCGCCCCCTCCTGAAGCGCGCAAAGATACGCCCAGCACACAGGATATTTTCATGACCGAGTCCCCCGCCGTTACCCCCTCGCAAGACGACCGCCCCACTATGCCCGCCCTGGCCAAGGGCTGGCGCTGCAAATGCCCCAGCTGCGGCGAGGGCAAGCTGCTGCATTCCTATCTCAAGGTGAACAGCAGCTGCAGCCACTGCGGCCTCGACCTGACCCATGCCCGCGCCGACGACGGGCCGGCCTACCTCACCATCCTGATTGTCGGCCACCTCATGGCGCCGCTGATGCATGTTGTCTACTTCTCCTGGCGGCCGGAGCCGCTGGTGATGTTCACGGTATTCACGATTGGCTGCGTTGCCTCTTCCCTCTATCTTCTGCCGCGAATGAAGGGGATCGTCATCGCCTACCAATGGGCGCGGCGGATGCATGGCTTTGGCAAGGACACCCCGGCAGGACAAGGGCAGTAAGAACATGAGCGAGACGTATCTCTGCGGTGAGACCACCACCGACAAGACCGCAATCCGCAACGCGGCCACGGTGATCGCGATGCGCGGCCGGATGTCGGAGGACCCGCAGGTCCTGATGGGCCAGCGCGGCGCCAAGGCAGCCTTCATGCCGAACAAATTTGTCTTCCCGGGCGGTGCGGTGGATGTGGCGGATGCGGACATTCCGCTGGCCTCGCCGATCTCCCCGGTCTGCCAGGACCGCCTTGCAGACAAGGCGCCCGCAGACGTGCACCACGCCCTCGCCGTCGCCGCGGTGCGGGAGTTGTGGGAAGAAACCGGCCTGATCCTGGGCGAACCGGGCGCCTGGGCCGGTGACGTTCCCGAAGACTGGCAGAGCTTTGCAGCCACCGGCCACATTCCTTCAGCCCGCGCCATGCAGTTCGTGTTCCGCGCCCTGACCCCGCCGGGCCGCCCGCGCCGCTTTGATGCGCGTTTTTTTCTGGTCGATGCCGATCAAATCACCGGCGACCTGGATGATTTCTCCCGCGCCGCGGATGAGCTGTCGCACCTGCAATGGATCCCGCTCAGCCAGGTGCGGGAGTTTGACCTGCCCTTCATCACAGAGGTGGTGCTGGCCGAAGTCACCGCCCGCGTCCGGGACGCAGAGCCGCCGCAAAGCGTGCCCTATTTCCATAATAATGACGAGGCCAGCCTGTTCCTGCGCCTCAAAGGCTACCCGATGCCCGCAGACGGGTAACGTTTCCAAGGCTGGAAACGTCCCGGAAAACACGTGTTTTCCGAGCCGGAATTATCGCATAATTCCGGCTGCCCTGACGCAGGCGGCACCTTTCAAAGGGCCAGCACCAGCACCAGGATCGACACCACCAGCAGCCCCATGCCCGCCAGCTCGCGGCCCGTGACCTTCTCCTTGAAGAACAGCACTGACGCCAGCAGCGACAACAGCAGCTCCACCTGCCCCACCGCCTTTACATAGGCGGCGTTTTGCAGCGTGAAGGCCCAGAACCAGCAAAACGAGCCGCCCATGCTGGTCAGCCCGACCCAGACCGCAACTTTGCGCGCCTGCCAGACCCGGGCGATCTCACCCTTCTCGCGCAGGCCCAGCCACACAAGCATGAACAGCGTTTGCAGGCTGACCACCGCGGCCAGCGTCACGCCCGCGCGGAACATGGGCTCCAGCTCTGCCAGTTGCAGCGATGCCCCGCGGTAGCTGACTGCGGAAAAGGCAAACAGCACCCCCGACCCCAGCCCCAGCTGCGAGGCCCGGTTGGTCAGATGCCGCCACCAGGGGCCTGCCGCATCCGGCGTCTTCGACAGCACCAGCACCGCGGCCAGCCCGATCAGGATCGCCGCCCAGCCGCCGATCGACACGGAATCGCCCAGCACCGCCAGCCCGACGATGGCGGTCTGAATGACTTCGGTCTTCTTGAAGGTGATGCCAACCGCGAAATTGCGCTGCTTGAACAGGGCGACAACACAGACGGTGGCCAGAATCTGCGCCGTGCCGCCAATAGCTGCATAAGTCCAGAACGCGGGCGGCAAAGGCGGCAGGCTCCGCCCCGACACCGCCAGATAACCCGCCAGCCCGGCCAGGATGAAGGGTGCGGAATAGAAAAACCGGGCGAAGGTGGCTCCGCCCGGCGACAGCGTCACGCTGCTCAGGACCTTCTGCAGCATAAAGCGCACGGTCTGAAAGCTGGCAGCGGCGATGGAAACGGGGATCCAGGCAAACATGCCCCCGCTTATGCGGGTTTATTCCCCCTGCTGCCAGAGCGGATGCGGCACCGGATCCTTGGCGCGCAGCAGGTAGTTGCGGAAAATCTGCAGGTAGTTGCGGTAGACATAGCCGTCATTGGCCGCCACGAACTCCGGCTTGCGGGCGCGGTAGAGCCGCGGCAGCGCGTACCAGGGCACGCCCGGATGCATGTGATGCACGATGTGGTAGTTGTTGTTCAGGAACAGCAGCGCCCAGAACCCCTTGTCCTCGACCACTACGGTGCGGCCCCGGCAGTCCTCATGGGCGCGGTGCTCCAGGAAAGTGCGCACCTTGATCAGCCCCAGCCCGGTATAGGCGGCCAGAACTGCAGCCCACAACGGCGCCGGCGATTGCACAACCACCCAGATCACCGGCACCAGGCCCATGGCATGCAGCCCCCAGTCGCGGACAATGCCCGGTTTGCCGCCACGGGCCAGCTTCCAGTCGCCCGCCATGAAACAGATCTGCCCGATCACCGGCCCCAGGATCACCCGCCCCAGCATGGTGTTGTTGATCCGCAAAAGCCGCTGGCGCCAGGCCGGCAGCCGCGCCCAGACCGCCGGGTCCTGGAAATTGGCTTCCGGGTCGTCATAAGGGTCGGTCAGCAATTCGTCCCTGTGGTGGTCCAGATGGGTATCGCGGAAGCGGCCATAAGGAATGAACAGCGTCAGCGGCAAGAACATCAGCGCTTCATTCAGGAACCGGCTGCGGAACGGATGCCCGTGCAGCGCCTCATGCGTGAGCGAAGAATGCAGCGCCGCCATCAGCCCCATCACCGCAATTGCCAGCACTAGGCTGACAGCGGGCAGCAGCCACAAGGCGGCCAGCCACACCGCATAACAGCCCAGCATCAGCGCCAACGTGCCCCATTCGACGCTGCGGGGCATGTAGTCGCGGCAGCTCTCAGACATGGCGCCGCCCCCAGTTGATCTGCGCCCAGACCCGCTCGTAAACTAGGTAGATGGTGAAGCCGATGCCGGTATTGACCAGCGCCATCACCCCGCCCGCCTTGACAGACCCGGTGGCCGCAAGCCCCACCAGCGTCATGGAGACCAGCCCCATGATGTTCCAAATCACCGCCTTCACAATGGAGCGCTTGCGCGTTTCCATACTGCCTCCTGAAATTCTTGGATAAGTGCTTGAAACCAGAGTAGCTTACGCAGCAGCTGTGCAGAATTCCGAATGCAGTTAACAAAAACCATCACTTATGATATTTCGAAACACATGTTAGAAAACATCGACAAACGGGTGCGGGCAGAGCAGTTCCGGCAAAGGCTGAACAAGGCCCTGCGCGACAGCGGCCTCAGCCAAAGCGCATTGGCCCGCGCCGTCGGCGTCGACCGCTCCACCATCTCGCAGCTGCTGACGGATGACGGCGCGCGGCTGCCGAACGCCCATGTGGTCGGCGCCTGCGCCGGCGCGCTGGGGGTCTCCGCCGACTGGCTCCTCAGCCTGTCGGACCGCCCCGAAAGCGCCGCTGAGCTGCTGGCATCCAGCCTCACCCTGACCGAGGCGCCCCGGGCATTGGTCGATGAGCGGATCTTCGAATGGCATCAGGAGGCGCTCGGCTACAAAATCCGCCATGTGCCTGCCGCCCTGCCCGACATGCTGAAGACCCGCAGCTTTCTGGAATGGGAATACTCCCCCCACCTGGGCCGCACCGCCGATCAGGCCATCGGCGCGTCTGAGGACCGCCTCACCTGGATGCGCCAGTCGCCGTCGGATTATGAAATCGCCATGCCGCTCTATGAGCTCGACAGTTTTGCCCATGCGGCAGGCTACTACGAGGGCCTGCCGCTGGAGATCCGGCTGGAGCAGCTGCAGCAGTTCGAACGCCTCTGCGAACAGCTCTACCCCCGCCTGCGCATCTACCTGTTTGATGCCAAGCGGCTGTATTCTTCACCGATCACCATCTTCGGCCCGCTCCTGTGCGTGTTCTACGCGGGCACCCATTATCTGGCCTTCCGTGACAAGGAACGGATCGCCACCTTTACCAGCCATTTCGACAATCTGGTGCGCGAGGCCGATATCACCGCCCGGCAATTGCCCGGACGGCTGCGCGCGCTCAGGGCAGCGATTTCCTGACACGCCCAGCTGGTGGGCAAATTGCCTACCCTACACCGAAATGCCACTAAGGGCGGCGCCCGGCCCGGCGGGGTGGAAAGCGAAGCGCCCGCCCCGTGGGGGGCGGGACGGGCGCTGCCCGGTCTGGCGACCCGGCGGAACAGTTTTCAGCAGGGTGGGCGGTTCCGCCCACCGCTCAAACCTCAAACCTTCGGATCCGGGTTCTCCGTATGACCGTCGACGGCAATCACCTGCCCCGACACCAGCCGCGATGCGTCTGAGCCGAGGAACACCGCCATATTGGCAATGTCGCTGGCCTCGACAAACCGCCCCATCGACGTCCCGGACGCATAGCCCGCATAAACCTCGTCCCGGGTCATGCCCTTGGCCGCCGCCTCGCGCTCCAGCACCCCTTCCATGCGCGGCCCTTCCACCGCTCCGGGGCAGATCACATTGGCGCGGATGCCAAAGGGGCCCAGCTCCATCGCCAGCGTCTTCATCAGTCCGATGACGGCCCATTTCGCCGACGCATAAGGCGCCCGGTTCGGATAGCCGTACTGGCCCGCGGTGGAGGATGTCACGATGATAGACCCAGCCTTGGCCGCCTTCATCAAGGGGGCCGCATATTTCGCAGCCAGAAAGCAGCCCTCCAGGTTGACGCTCACACATTTGCGCCAGTCCTCCAGCGCAATATCCTCGATCAGCGCCGTCGGCCCGGCAATCCCCGCATTGGCACAGAGCACATCCAGCCCGCCCCAGACCTCAGCGATCTCTGCAAACAGCGCCCTGACGCCCGCCTCATCGGTGGCATCCACAGCCGTTGTGCGCCAGCCCTCCGGCACGTCTGCCAGCGCCACCGCGCTGACATCCGTGACCCAAACCTGATGCCCGGCGGCGGCAAAGCCCTCCGCCATGGCGCGGCCGATGCCGGACCCGCCGGCGGTGATCAGAACCCGGCGCATCCCTTCAGCGCTCATCGCGGTGCACCAATTGCGCGGCCCAGCCCCTCCGGCGCCGGCAGCGCCGCATGGGCCTCCGCCAGCTTGACCAGATTGGCCTCGATATGCGCAGCCGGCGGCGCCGAGCGGCGGGTCGCAAGATCCACATGCAGCAGCATATGCTCGCCGGTCGCCAGCAGCCGCTCGCCACAGAACATCTCGTGCCACAGGTGCATCTTCTTGCCAGCCCCCATAATCACCCGGGTGCGCACCTGGATCGGATCGCCCGCGTGCACCTCGTCGATGTGGCGGATATGGGTCTCGGCGGTGAAATAGCTGCCGCCGTTGGCGATATACTCCGCATCGCAGCCGATGATCATCATCAGCCGGTCGGTGGATTGCGCGAACGCGTCCAGATAGCGGCTCTCGGTCATGTGGCCGTTGTAGTCGGTCCAATCCAGCGGCACCACGCGGCTCTGGGTCAGCACCGGCTGGCTCAGGTCGTCTAGGTCCCCGATCGCGCGCACCAGCCCGGCACCGCCCTCGCGGTTCAGGTCATGGGCGTTCTGCAGTTCACCCGCCCCCCAGTTGTTGCTGCCCAGCGCCCGCATCATGCCCACCAGGTTATCATCGCGGATCCGCTCCATCTCGCGGATGTCCAGATGGCCCGACTGCGCATCCGACTGGCCTGCGATCAGGTCCACCAGCTCATCGGTGAACTCCGGCACATCCATCAGCTTGGTCCAGGGCCAGCTGAGGCACGGCCCGAACTGCGCCATGAAATGGCGCATGCCGGCCTCGCCGCCGGCCACCCGGTAGGTGTCAAACAGCCCCATCTGCGCCCAGCGGATGCCAAAGCCATAGCGGATCGCGTTGTCGATTTCCTCAGTGGTGGCAATACCGTCCTTGACCAGCCACAGCGCCTCGCGCCAGACCGCCTCCAGAAAGCGGTCGGCCACATGGGCGTCGATCTCTTTCTTCAGATGCAGCGGGTACATGCCAATGGCGCTGATGATCTCCTTGGCACGCTCAATCACCCCCGCCGGGTTGGCCCCGGTTGAGACCAGCTCCACCAGCGGCAGCAGGTAAACCGGGTTGAAGGGATGGGTCACCACGATCTGGCCGGGGTTCTCGCGCCCGTCCTGCAGCTGCGACGGCTTGAAGCCCGAGGTCGAAGACCCGATCACCGCATCCGGCGCGCAATGGGCCTGCATCTCGCCATAGACCTTCTGCTTCAGATCCAGCCGCTCCGGCACGCTCTCCTGAATCCACTCCGCACCCTCCACGGCCTCGGCAACGGTCCCGTGAAACGTCAGCCGCCCTTCCGCAGGCAGCGCCACATTGCCAAGCCCCGGCAAGGAGCGGCGCGCATTACCCAGCACCTCGCCGATCTTGCGTTCCGCTTCCGGGTCCGGGTCGAATACCTGCACGTTCCAGCCGTTCAAAAGGAACCGCGCGGCCCAGCCGCCGCCGATCACCCCGCCGCCGATGATTGCTGCTGTTTTCATCTGATGTCCTTTTCAAAACGCCCGGCACTTCTTCTGGCCGAAAATATCCTGGGGGTTTGGGGGCCAGCCCCCAATCTGCCCTGTTGCCGCAGCGCGGCGGTGCACAGAGGGTGCACAGGGGGTGCACGCATAGCACCCCCTGTTCCGAACGCTTACTTCGCCGCCGGCGCGCGTTTGGTCAGCCCCAGCTTCTCGCGCACTTCGGCGGGGCCGATCACCCGCACGCCCATGTTCGACACGATGGTGTTGGCGCGCTCAACCAGCTGCCAGTTCTCAGCCAGCTGGCCCTTGCCCAGCCACAGGTTGTCCTCCAGCCCAACCCGCACGTTGCCGCCTGCCAGCACCGCAGCCGCGGCATAAGCCATCTGGTTGCGCCCCAGCGAGAAGGCCGAGAAGGTCCAGTCATCCGGCACATTGTTGACCATCGCCATGAAGGTGTTGAGATCATCCGGCGCGCCCCACGGCACCCCCATGCACAGCTGCACCAGCGCGTTCGGTTCCAGAATTCCCTCTTTCACCAGCTGCTTAGCAAACCACAGATGGCCAGTGTCAAAGGCCTCGATCTCCGGCTTCACACCCAGATCCGTCATCATCTGCCCCATCGCCCGCAGCGCGCCGGGGGTGTTGGTCATCACATAGTCGGCCTCGGCGAAGTTCATGGTGCCGCAGTCCAGCGTGCAGATTTCCGGCAGGCACTCGGCGATATGGGCAACCCGCTCGGTGGCGCCGATCATGTCGGTTCCTTCGACAGGCGGCAGCGGGTTTTCGACCCCGCCAAAGACAATATCGCCGCCCATGCCCGCGGTCAGGTTCAGCACCACGTCCACCTCCGCATCGCGGATCCGGTCAGTCACTTCGCGGTACAGATCCAGACGGCGCGACGGCACCCCGGTCTCCGGGTCACGCACATGGCAGTGCACAACAGCAGCGCCGGCCTTGGCCGCGGCGATGGCGCTGTCGGCAATTTCCTTGGGCGAGCGCGGCACATGCGGGCTGCGGTCCTGAGTGCCGCCAGAGCCCGTCACGGCACAGGTGATGAAGACTTCACGGTTCATTTCCAGAGGCATTTCGCTTTTCCCTTCGATGTACAGGGTTTTGCCACGGGTTATCCCCAGGCTCCTCCCCAGATTCCGATTTGCGCTGACAGCGACTCTGCCGCAGCCTTTTACGGCACAGTTTACACCAGGCGAATCGAAGTTGATGAAATCCGCAAAAAACATCCTGCAGCCCGAGAACCGGCCGCTGAAAACAGCGGTGCTGGTTCTGGATGAATGCAACACGCTGTCCTTTGCCGCCGCGGTGGACCCGATGCGCGCCGCCAACCGGCTGGCGGGCCGCGCCGCCTTTGACTGGGATTACGTCAGCGCCACGCATGAGCCGCCGATGCTGACCAGCGGCCTCACCGTGCCCAGCTTCCCGCTGGCGCGGCTGGAAGGCTGCGAGCTGCTGATCATCGTGGCCGGTTTCCAGTTGGCCCGCCATGCCACCCCCAGCCTGCTGGCAGGCCTGCGCCGCATTGCCGCCAGCGGTGCCACGATTGCAGGCATCGACGGCGGCCCCTGGCTGATGGCCGAGGCCGGGCTGCTGGACGGGCACCCCGCCACCACCCACTGGGAAGACCTGGAAAACTTCTCCGCCCGCTTTCCGGAGGTGGATGCCCGCAATGACCGCTTCACGGTGTCGGACGCCCGCCTGACATCCGGCGGCGCAACGCCGGCGGTCGAAATGATGCTGCACATCATCGGCGCCCGCCATGGCGCGGGCTTTGCCTCCCGGGTCGCCGGGCTGTTCCTTTTCGACGGACCCGCCGCGCTGCCGCGTCCGCAAAGCCGCCTGGGCGGCCACAGGCACAGTGCGCTGACCGCCAAGGCCAATGCGCTGATGGAGTCCTCTCTGGATGAGCCGCTGCCGCTGGCGCAGATCGCCGAGACCCTGGGCACCAGCCCGCGCAGCCTGCAGCAGCAGTTCCGGCTCAAGCTCAACACCACGCCGCAGGACCACTACCTGCAGCTGCGCCTGGCCGAGGCCCGCCGCCTGGTGACCGACACCGCGATGCCGCTGATGGATGTGGCGATAGCCACCGGCTTCACCTCGCAATCGAGCTTCGCCCGCGCCTTCCGCACCGCACATGGAACCTCGGCCCGCGACCTGCGCCAGGAACACACCCGCCCGACCGCGCATTGACCGCCAGCCCGGCCCCGCGGGTCAAGGGCCGCAAAGCGGCGGTGCGCAGCACCGTTCACACTTGACGCGCACCCCTTGAACAGAATTGCAAGGGCGCTTCAGGGGCAAACCTGCCCCTGAAGCGCCTCTCAGCAGAACCTTCGGCGCTGCGACAGCAGCGCCCGGCCCAACCGGCCCGGGGCATGTCAATGCCCTCAGGACGGGCGGGAGCCCCGCCGCTCCTTAGTAGGGCATCGGATGCGCCCGGTGGGCGGCGTTGATCTCGTCCAGAACTGCCTGGCTCAGCTCCAGATCGACCGATTGCAGCAGATGCTCCAGCTGCGCCAGACGGGTGGCGCCAAAGATCGCCGAGGCCATGAACGGCCGCGTCCGGCACCAGGCCAAGGCCATATGCACCGGGTCCAGCCCATGCCGCTTGGCAATCTCCAAATAAGCCTCCACGGCATCATAGACCCGGGGGCTATGGCGCCCGCCCAGCTCCGGATTGATCGCCTTGCGCGAGCCTTCCGGCACCGCCCCGCCCTGGTACTTGCCGGTCAAAAGTCCGGTGCCCAGCGGCGAAAATGCCATCAGCCCAACGTCCTCGTTGACGCTCAGCTCCGCCAGATCGGTGTCATACATCCGGCAGAGCAGAGAGTATTCGTTCTGGATCGACGCCACCCGCGGCCAGCCGCGCTCCTCCGCCAGCCGCAGCCACTGCGCAGTGCCCCAGGCGCTCTCGTTCGACAGGCCAAAAGCACGGATGGTGCCGCGCTCCACCTCGCGCTGCAGCGCCTCCAGGCAATCCTCCATATTGGCCAGGGTCTCTTCGCGGTTCTGGCGGGAGGGATCATAAGTCCAGTTCTGCCGGAACATGTAGCTGCCTCGGTTCGGCCAGTGGAACTGGTAGAGGTCGATATAATCCGTCTTCAGCCGTTTCAACGAGACCTCCACGGTGGGCGCGATGGTCTTGGAGGAAATCGGCGCCCCGTCGCGCACATGCCGCATGCCCTCGCCCGAGTGCTTGGTGGCCAGGATATACTCCCCCCGCCGGCCGGTCTTTGCGTTCCAGGTGCCGATGATGCGCTCGCTGTTGCCCAGGGTTTCTGCGCTGACCGGGTTCACCGGGTACATCTCGGCGGTGTCGACAAAGTTCACACCGTTCGCCAGCGCCATATCAATCTGTGCATGGGCCTCGTCCTCTGGTGTCTGGGTGCCAAAGGTCATCGTGCCCAGGCACAGTTCCGACACCCTCATGCCGGTGCGTCCCAACGGGTTCATTTTCATCTTGCGCGCTCCTGTTCGGGATTAGCCTGCGACCCTAAGGGTCCATCCAGGAAGTTCAAGCCGCTTGCGCCGCCTGCAGTGGAAAGCACAACGCTAAGGGCTAATTCTCTAGAAGCTGCACACCTGACAGCTGCAATTCCCCAGCCGCCAGCAAAGGGAACCCCAGCTGCAAACCCACGGAGGCTGAATCCGATGCCCGCTTATTTGAAAACCGGCAAATTCGGAATTGCCGGCGAACAATCCTATATGGAGGACCGCCATCCGGTTGAAAACGAGAAAGGCTCCGGCAGCCGGAAGTGCAGCTGCTGCAACAGCTGGCTTGCCCATTGGCAGAACAACGCCAGAACGAAACGCCTCAAATGCGTGTATCTTGGATGCAAATCCAAACCTGCACACGGCGCCCATGTCAAATTCATCGACATGGACAAGCGCCGCAAACTCGGGAAATCATGGATCATCCCGCTATGCGAGCGGCATAACAACCCCGGACACAAAAACCCGTTCTACATAGATGCGCGGGTTGAGCTTATCCCTGAAAGCAAAGGCAAGCACTGCATCAAGGAAGACCCCAAACGGAACCGGAACAATAACTTCGTAATGAAAGTCATCAAGAAGCCGGCCAAGCTCAGCTGCCAGTGCGGCTCCTTGTCAAACCACTATTTAAACAACAGCAAGTCAAGCCGCACCCGCTGTGTGGCCAGCCCGTGCGGCAAGAAAACCCGCTATTTTGGCCTGCTGCGCTCTGTGGACAAGCGGACAGACAAGGACATCTGGATCGCCCCTCTCTGCCAGAAGCACAAGTCCTCCTCCGATCCGGTCTATGTCGAAAGCGTCGCCTGGCTTGTTCCGCTGGGTAAAAGCCGGAAATGCCCGTAGGTGCAGAGGGGCCAGGCATTGCCTGCCGCTGCGAACCGTCGCAAGGTGGGTCCCATCAGCGCATTCTGTCCGGGAGCCCCTCATGCCGCAAACCATCACCAAGGGCGTCAAGGCGCTTCTGACCGAGGCAAACAGCCTGGTGGAAACCATGGCCGTTGAAGAGGCCAAGCAGAAGGTTTTGGACGAGAACTACGTCTTCATCGACCTGCGCGACATCCGCGAGCTGCAGCGCAGCGGCATGATCCCCGGCGCCTTTTCCTGCCCGCGCGGCATGCTGGAATTCTGGATCGACCCGGACAGCCCCTATCACAAACCGGTGTTCAACCAGGACAAGACTTATGTATTCTACTGCGCCAGCGCCTGGCGCTCGGCGCTGAGCGCCAGGGCGGCGATGGAGATGGGGCTGAAGCCGGTGGTGCATCTGGAAGGCGGCTTTACCGAATGGGCCAAACAGGGCGGCCCGGTTGTCCCCCGCGAGGGCTGACCAGCAGGCGGCCCCGGAATGACCAGAGCCGCGCCTGCACCCCGGCTGCATGGCCCCCCGCCCGCGGCTGCAGCTCTGCTGCACGGCGGCCCCGGTGCTGCGGGAGAGATGGCGCCCGTCGCGCAGGAACTGGCGGCCCGCGGCTGCAGCGTACTGGAACCCTGGCAATCGGAGCGCTCCGTCGCGGGGCAACTGCGCGAGTTGCACGCCCAGATGGCCTCCGCCTGCCCCCGGCCCGTGGCACTGGCGGGCTTTTCCTGGGGCGCCTTGCTGGCCTGCCTGTTTGCGGCCCGGCACCCGGGCCTGGTTTCAAAACTGGTGCTGATTGGAAGCCCGCCCTTCTCCGCGGAATATGCCGCCGGCATTGAAGCCGCCCGCAAGGCCCGGTTGCGGCCGGGCGAATGGCAGGAACTGCGGGCGCTGTTCGCTGACGGCGCGGTGGGTACGGAGGCAGGCCTGGAGCGGGCATTGCAGCTGCTGGAGAAAGCGGAGGCCTATGCCCCGCGCCGCGGCAGCCCTGCAAAAATCTCCTTTGACCGGAGCATTTTTGAACACGTCTGGCCGGAAGCTGCCGCATTGCGCCGGTCCGGCGCGCTCCTGCGCGAAGCCGCCCGCCTTCGCTGCCCGGTGCTGGCCATTCACGGCAGCCATGACCCGCACCCCGCCGCAGGTGTTGCCCGGCCGCTGCAAAAGATCTTGCCGGATTTCAGCCTCTGCCTGCTGCAGCGCTGCGGCCACAAGCCCTGGATTGAGCAACATGCCAGAGAGGATTTCTTTCAGGCACTGGGCAGCGCTCTGTCCGCGAACTGACCGGAAGGTCAGCCTGCGCCTGGACCGGAGCGGGCCATGACCCGCACCCCGCCGCCCGGTTGAGAACAAATTATGAACATACTATGCTTCCTTCATGCCGACTCACCTGCTCACCCGCCGCCGCCACCGGCCCCGCCCGGCGCTTTCCCTGACAGAGGGGGTCGCGCTGGAGCATGGCCGGGCGCATGAAGCCTGCGGCCCCGCCCGCCACAGTTTTGCGCTCTGGCTGGCTGCGGCAGCCCGCACCGCCGCGCCGGACCCGCTCCCGGCGCCCGTGCTGTGGCTGTCGCCGCCCCAGGCCGGCAAGCAGCTGAACCCGGAAGGCATGGCGCCCTTTGCCAGCCCGGCCCGTTTCCTTTTCGTGCAGGCCGCCCGGACAGAGGATCTGCTATGGACCATGGAGGAAGCCTTGCGCAGCGGCACAGCACCGCTGGTGGTGGCCGAACTGCCCGTGCCCCCGGCGATGACCCCGGTACGGCGGCTGCATCTGGCGGCAGAGGCCGGCGGGCGTTTCGGCCCGGCGCCGCTGGGCCTGCTGCTCACCCCCGGCGCCGGCGGCGCCCAGGGGATCGAAAGCCGCTGGCACCTGTCCCATGCGCCCTGCCCCTCCAGCAGCAGCCCGCCCGGCAGCCCCCTGCCCGGCCGCGCTTCTGCGGGCAGCAAATGCTGCTGGACATTGCAGCGTCTGCGCGCCCGCACCCTGCCGCCCCGCAGCTGGCAGATCACCCAAGCCTGTGCAGGCAGCCCGCTGCAGGCCGCGCCGCTGCCGCCCGGTACGGCCAGCCAGCAGACCGCGCGCCCGGCGGCGGCTGGAGGGCTCCCGCACCCGCAGGCGGCCCTGGCTGCACCAGCACCGCCTTAGCGGCTTTGGGCCCGGCACCGGGCATCGCC